>JBDTTD010000012.1:0-21479 GCA_039930805.1 Gemmatimonadales bacterium
AGCCGCTCCCAGGTCCACGCGGTCTGGTCGCTGAGCCACATGCTGCTATCGCCGTTGGCGCCCCACGACCCCCAGGGAAGGCGGATGGCCGCGCGCGGTGGATGGGCCTCGAGATGGCGAGCCCCGGTAGCGGGCTGGATCACGTCCCGTTTTCCGGCCAGCGAGCGATAGACCTGACCGAGGAACTCGGGCCCCTCGAACCACCAGTGACCAAACAGTTCGGTGTCGAATGGCGCTACGACGACGCTTTCGCGGTTCTGCGCCTGGTCGGCTGAAATGCCGGACAGGAGATCGGCAAAATGGTTGGCGTGGTCACGGGCTCGCCCGGCTGCGGCTTCCGGGTCGTAGGATTCCTTGGCACCGAGGTCTACTCCTGGCCCCGTGACGCGCCAGAGCTTGAGGCCTCCGGGCCAGCGCATCTTGTGGAACTCGAGGTAGGATGCGTCACCGGGGTATCCCTCGAAGCGGCTCCACACCTGCATCGAGGCCCGCGGATCCCGCACATACGCCGCCACCGAGCCGTGGGCGACGCGATAAGCGCGATAGGGTGAGCGCAACGGCTCCGCCGGCTGGCCCGGACCCGCCGGCAGGTGGACGATGGGATCGCCCAAAGGATCGCCCGAGAGCCCCAGGGGCCGTCCCGCGGCCGCAAGATGCGCGTCCACGAAGAAATATTGAAAGCCCGCGTCGGCCAGATGCTCCTCGATACCTCGCCGCACTCCGGTGCGCGGCGCGCTGGGCCATGGCTCCCAGGGTCCTCGCGGCCGGTAGGCGCACTCCGGCAGCCAGCATCCCTTGGGCGATCGGCCGAAGAGACGGCGGTGTTCCGAGACTCCCACCGCGAGCTGGAGCCGAATACTCTCGTCCCGCGCGAGGAGTGGGAGGTAGCCGTGCGTGGCGGCCGAGCTGATGATCTCGATCCGGCCGGCCGCTTCGAGCGCGCGGAACGCGGCGATGAGATCCTGGTCGACAGCGTGGAAGAGATCTCGAAGCCGAATCAGCCGGCTCCGCCAGAACTCCACCAGCGGCAGGAGGTGGGTTTCCCCCGTGCTGGCCAACGAAGCCGGCGCTTCGTCGCAGGCCTTGAGCCGCTGGGCGAAGAAGATCTCCAGCTCAGCGGCGAAGGTCGGGCTGGCCAGCTGATTGGCCAGCACCGGGGTGAATCCTATGGTGACAGGAGCCGGCACGGCATCAGCCGAGAGGCCCCTGAGGACCTCCAGCAGAGGAAGATAGGTGTCGACTGCCGCCTCACAGATCCAGTCGCTGCCGTGCGGCCAGCGCCCATGGTTCAGGACATAGGGCAGGTGACTGTGCAGCGTGAATATGAAGTCCGTCTGGCGGGGATTCACCGGACACCGAACGAATGAGCCAGTGCGCGGCGGTAGACGTCGATGTACATGGCCACTGAGCGCTCCCAGCTGAAGTCACTCGCCATTCCCTGGCGGACGATTGCCTGCCACCGGGACGGGTGGCGGAACCGGTCGAGCGCCCGGAAAGTAGCCTCCTGGAAGGCTTCCGGGGTGTACGGCTCGAATGCAAATCCGGTCCGCTCGTCCTCCACGGTGTCGGACAGTCCGCCGACATCACGGACGATGGGTGGCGCACCGTATCGCTGCGCCCGCATCTGGGTCAGGCCGCACGGCTCGTACAGCGAGGGCATGAGAAACAGGTCGGCCCCGGCCATCAGCCTATGCTCCAGGCGGTCGGTGAAGTCGAGCTGCACGCCCACCCGGTCCGGCGCGGCCGATGCCAGCTCCACCAGCGCGGTCTCGTACTGCTTTTCTCCACTGCCCAGAAAGACGAACTGGGCATCCAGGGCCAGCAGCTCGTCACTCTGAAGGATGAGATCGAGTCCTTTCTGAGTGACCATGCGGCCGGTCATGCCGAACAGCGGGACCTTCCGTCGCTGGGGCAGTCCGAAGGAGCGCTGGAGAGCGGCCTTGCAGCGCCGTTTGCCCTCCAGATTTTCCGCCGAGTACTGCGCCGTGATCTGGCTATCGAGGGCGGGATCCCAGGTGCGCTGGTCGATCCCGTTGAGTACCCCCACGAGGCGGTGGTCCAGCCAGGTGAACACGTCGTGCAGTCCGAAGCCACCGCCGGGGGTGCGGAGCTCCTGGGCCTGGGTAGGGCTCACCGTGGTGACGAAGTCGGCGAAAGCCAATCCGCCCTTCAGGAAGTTGACCTTGCCGTACCACTCCAGCTGACGCCAGTTGTACAGCGCCCACGGCAGGCCGATTTGTGGCATCACTTCGGGCGGAAAATGTCCCTGATAGCCGGGATTGTGGACCGAAAGGACCGCGGTGGCGCCACTGGAGTACCGCTCATTCAGCGAAGCGCGCAGGTAGACCAGCGCGAGGGCGGTATGCCAATCGTGCGCGTGGAGAAGGATCGGGCCGGGCACGAGGCGGGGCAGGGCAGTGACCGCGGCCAGCGCGAAGAAGGCGAAGCGGCGCGCGTTATCGGGATAGTCCACGGCGTTCTCGCCGTAGATGCCCGGCCGGTTGAAGTAATCCAGGTGCTCGATGAAGTAGACCTGTGGACCGGTCCGCGGTCCCGCTACCCGGAAAACTCGTGCTTCCTCGGTGTGGGATCCCATCGGGACCAGAAACGGCTGGCCCACCGGCTCGAGATCCGGGTCGGCATCACGAACCGAGCGATACATTGGGAGAATGGCGGTAACGTTGAGCCCGGCAGCTTGCTGGAACCTGGCCAGTCCGCTGACCGCTTCGGCCAGGCCACCGGTGCGGGCGTAGGGGAAGTATTCCGCGGCAATGTGAACGACGGAGACCGGCTCGCCTCCGGGAGTTCTGAGCGACGGTGTGGAGGTCACCGGCTCGCCAGCCGGTTGACGCATTGTCGCCATCCTGTCTGCCTCAGGCCGTGGGAGGATCGTCGCCGGACGCCTCGCCGTGGATTGCCGGTGCGTAGTATTCCTGCACGTACTCCTGCAGCATGCGCCTGGCAGTGAACCGGCTGCCGGCCAGGCGAAGCGCGTGACGCATCTTCTCTACCCAACCTAACGGGACTTCCTGCGCGTTTCTGGTGTAGTAGAGGGGAACGATCTGGTCCTCCAGCAGCCGGTAGAAGTGCTCGGCATCGGCCGTGTCGGCATCCCCATTTTCGGCGGCGGGGGAGATGGCCCACCCGCTCAGTCCATCGTAGCCCTCCTGCCACCATCCGTCGAGGGTGCTGAAGTGCGGCACTCCATTGAGACCCGCCTTCATGCCGCTGGTGCCTGACGCTTCGAGCGGCACCCGGGGAAGGTTGAGCCAGAGATCGACTCCCTGCACCAGGAGATGGGCGAGGTGCATGTCGTAGTCCTCGAGGAACGCTACCCGACCCTCGAACGCGGGATCACGAGTGAACTGGTATACCGACTGGAGCACCTCCTTCCCCGGGTTATCGGCGGGGTGGGCCTTGCCGGCAAAGATGATCTGAACCGGGCGCCATGGGTCTGTCAGCAGACGCCGGAGCCGGTCGATATCCCGGAAGATGAGGTTGGCTCGCTTGTAGGTGGCAAAGCGACGACCAAACCCGATGGTGAATGCCCTGGGATCGAGCAGCGTTCCCGCGCCCACCACCTGCGATGCCTCCTTGAGCTGACCGGCAAACCGCCGGCGGGCATCTTCGCGCACGAAGTTCGACAGCGCCCGCTTCTGCTTGAGGTGGGCCTCCCACAACCTGGCATGATCCAGGGTCAGAACCCGGTCCCAGAAACCCGGCTCCTCCAGGCGTTCACCCCAGTTGGGACCGAGATGCTCGTCCAGCAGGGCCATGATCGGACTGGCCATCCAGGTGGCGAGGTGCACTCCGTTGGTGACGTGGCCGATGGGCACCGCTTCCCAGTGCCGGTTGGGCCAGAGCTCGCGCCAGATGTTCCGGGAGACCTGCCCGTGCCGGCGCGATACCCCGTTCACCCGGGCAGAGAGCCGCATGGCGGTCACCGTCATGTGAAACTGTCCCGGCAACGCCGGGTGGGTGCCGAGTCGGAAGAATGCGTCGCGGTCGATTCCCATCTGTTCCCACACCGGTCCGGCGCAGGCCTCGACCTGTTGGATGGTGAAGGCATCGTGGCCGGCGGGAACCGGTGTGTGGGTGGTAAACACGCTTTGCGCCCGCACCTGCTTCACGGCGTCCGGATACGATGTCCCGCCCGTGACCAGCTCGCGGAGCCGCTCGATCAGCATGAATGCGGCGTGCCCTTCGTTGGCGTGCCACACGGCAGGCTGGATCCCCATCGTGCGGAGGACCCGGACGCCCCCAATGCCCAGAATCCATTCCTGCCTCAGGCGCAGCTCTGGCCCCCCGGCGTAGAGCTTGTTCATCAGGCCCCGGTCGTCCGGGTGGTTGGCCTCGAGGTTGGTGTCCAACAGATAGATCGGCACCCGGCCAACCATCATCCGCCAAGCTCTGACATGGACCGGGCGTCCGAAGCTCTCGACCGTGGTGAGCCACGGCTGGTGGTTGGATCCCGCCACCGCCACGAGCGGGGTGGCGCCGACGTCATACTCGACGTCGCTGTCCTCCTGCCACCCGTCCAGCGTCAGGCGCTGATCGAAGTATCCCTTGCGGTAGAAGAGGCCTACTCCCACCATGGGGACGCCGAGATCGCTGGCCGCCTTGCAGTGGTCGCCGGCCAAAACCCCCAGCCCGCCGGAGTAGATCGGCACTGAGCTGTGGAGCCCGAACTCGGCGCAGAAGTACGCCACCGGGCCGCCGTTGAGATCGGGATAGTTCTGGGCAAACCAGGTCTCCCCGTCGTTGGCCTCGTGCGCCATCCGCTCCATGACGTCGTCGTACCGGCGCAGGAAGTCGCTGTCACTCGCGCAGGCGGCGATTCGAGCGGGATCGACCCGGCAGAGCAGCTCCAGCGGATTGTGCCGGGTGGCACGCCAGAGCGGTTTGTCGATGGATTCGAACAACCCGCGGGCCGCGCGACTCCAGCTCCACCAGAGATTCATCGCGACGGCTGCGAGCCCCTCGATGCGAACGGGCAGGTAGGGTATGCGGCTCTGCTGAATCAGCATGGACAATTATAGCGGGGCGGCGGGGCGGCGGGGCAGCGGGGCAGGAAATGGCAGCAACTCGCGCTGCCCCGCTAATGAACCAGCTTCTTATACCGGATCCGGTGCGGCTGGTCCACCGAGGCGCCCTTCCGCTTGTGGTAGTCGGCGGCGTAGTCCTGATAATTCCCTTCATACCACACCACCTCACTGTTGCCCTCGAAGGCGAGGATGTGGGTGGCGATGCGATCGAGAAACCAGCGATCGTGGCTGATCACCACGGCGCAGCCGGCAAAGCCGAGTAGCGCCTCTTCCAGGGCGCGGAGGGTATCGACGTCCAGATCGTTGGTGGGCTCGTCGAGCAGCAGGAGGTTCCCACCGCTCTTCAGCAGCTTGGCCAGGTGGAGCCGGTTGCGCTCGCCGCCCGAGAGGGTTCCGACCTTTTTCTGCTGGTCGGATCCGCGGAAATTGAATCCAGCGGCGTAGGCGCGGGCATTGACGGTGCGGCGGCCGAACTGAAGCTGGTCCTGACCGCCGGAGATCTCCTGGTAGACCGTCTTGCTGGCGTCCAGCGTGTCGCGGCTCTGGTCCACGTGGGCGATCTGTACCGTGGAGCCCACGGTGAGTACACCCGAGTCGGGCCGTTCCTGGCCGGTGATCATCCGGAAAAGCGTGGTCTTGCCGGCTCCGTTAGGCCCGATCACCCCGACGATGCCGCCGCGGGGCAGCGAGAACGTGAGATTCTCGAAGAGGAGGCGGTCGCCGAATCCCTTGGCTACGTCGCCCGCGACAACCACCTCGTCGCCCAGCCGCTCGGGGACCGGGATCATGATCTCGGCGCTTCCCTCGGTCTGCCGCTCCGCCTCCTCCCGCAGCTCCTCATAGCGGGTGATGCGGGCCTTGCTCTTGGCCTGCCGGGCGCGGGGAGACATCCGGACCCATTCCAGCTCGCGCTGCAGGGTCTTCTGCCGGGCTGATGCCTGCTTTTCTTCCTGGCCGAGCCGCCGCTCCTTTTGCTCCAGCCAGGAGGAGTAGTTGCCTTCCCAGGGGATGCCCGCTCCCTGGTACAGCTCCAGAATCCACCCCGCCACATTGTCGAGGAAGTAGCGGTCGTGGGTAACCGCTACCACGGTGCCGGGGAATTCCGCCAGGTAACGCTCCAGCCACCATACGCTCTCGGCATCCAGGTGGTTGGTAGGTTCGTCCAGCAGGAGCATGTCCGGCTGCTCCAGGAGCAGGCGGCACAGCGCCACGCGGCGCCGCTCGCCGCCGGAGATCTTGGTCACGTCTGCCTCTCCCGGCGGGAGCCGGAGTGCGTCCATGGCCATGTCGATCTTGTGGTCCAGCTCCCAGAGGCCCAACGCGTCGATCCGTTCCTGCAGGTTCCCCTGTTTTTCCAACAGCCGGGTCATCTCGTCGTCACCCATCGGCTCGGCGAACCTGGCGCTGATCTCGTTGAACTGATCCAGCATCTGCTGCTGCTCGCGCACGCCTTGCATCACATTGCCGCGGACGTCCCTGGCCGGGTCGAGCTGGGGCTCCTGCGGCAGGTAGCCGATCTTGGTTCCCGCCAGCGGACGAGCCTCGCCGAGAAAGTCCTTGTCCACTCCGGCCATGATGCGGAGCAGGGAAGACTTCCCCGCGCCGTTGGCCCCGAGGACGCCGATCTTGGCGCCGGGGAAGAACGAGAGATGGATCCCCTTGAGGATCTCGCGGGAAGGGGGCACGACCTTTCGCAGGTCGCGCATCGTGAAGATGTATTCGCCGGCCATAGGGCGGGGAAGATACTGCGGGCTATGGGCTATTGGCTATTGGCTGTTGGCACCAGCATTTGAGCTCCGCTCTATCAAACCGGTACTCGGACGCTCCGACGCAGCCCATAGCCCCTAGCCCCTCCAAAACAAGAAGGGCGCCCCAGCGGGAGCGCCCTCGGTAGTTCCCCGGACGAGCCGGGCTAGCTCAGGTTCTTGTTCGCAATCTTCGCGAGGTCGAACATGGTGACCTGGCTCCTGCCGCCGAAGAGCGGGCGGAGCTTATCGTCGGCGTTGATCGCCCGACGGTTCTTGGAATCCTGCAGGTCGTGGCGCTTGATGTATTGCCACAGCTTGCTGATGACCTGGGTACGCGGCACCGCACCGCTGCCGATCACAGCCGCCAGGTTCGAGCTCGGCTGCATCGCTTTCATGAATGCGGCATTGGGTGCGCGCTTCTTGCCTGAGGATTTGCGCTTGGTGGCTCTCTTCGCTGCTTTCTTCCGCGCGGCGGGCCGCTTGGCTGACTTCTTGGCTGACTTCTTTCTACCGGCAGTCTTCTTTCGCTTGGTGGTGGCCATGCAGTATCTCCCTGTTGAGTGAGAACTGTGCTGCGCCTCGGAACCAACGAGAACTACCGTGATCAACACTAAGCAGGCGGCGCCCTGATGCAATAGGGAATCGGCAATTTCCCCTCTGGGAACCGCCCCCGGCCGCTTTGGCCGGGACCCCCCACGGTGGGCCCGCGAGGCTATTTTCCAGAGGAGAACGACTCCGTGACCCTGATCCGACCTCCTTCACCCGGCGTTCATATGACCCGCGCAGACAGGATTTTCCCGCCCGCCGCCCTCGCCGCGGCCGCGCTCACGCTCCTTCTGGGAATGGGTATTTCCCCTCTGGCAGACTCGAAATGCGACCCCGATAACGGCGGCCTGGTGCTGCCCGATGGCTTCTGTGCCACGGTGGTTGCGAGTGACCTGGGACCGGTGCGTCAGCTCGCCGTAGCCCCTAACGGTGACCTGTACGCCGCCCTGAGCGGCAAGCCTGCCGACAACACCGGCGGGGTGTTGGCATTCAGGGACACGAACGGTGACGGGAAGCCCGACCAGCGCGCCAGCTTCGGCCCGGGCGGCGGGAACGACGTGAAGGTCCACAACGGATATGTCTACTTCGCCAGGAACCAGGGCGTCGTGCGCTACCGTCTGGGCGACGGCAAACTCGAGCCCAGTGGAAAGGAAGAGACCGTGGTATCAGGGCTTCCCTGGGAGGGCGGGCATCAGGCGAAGAGCATCGCGTTCGGTGCCGGCGACGCGATGTATGTGAACATCGGGTCGAAGACGAACAGCTGCCAGAAGACCGATCGGCTCCCCGCCTCGCCGGGAAACGATCCCTGCACCGAGCTGGAGCAGCGCGCCGGCATCTGGCGTTTCTCCGCCGACCGCCTCGGCCAGAAGTTTTCGGACGGACGGCGCTTCGCCACCGGACTTCGCAACGCGATGGCGCTGGCCGTCGAGCCCGGTAGCGGGACGTTTTTCGCCGCGGTGCACGGCCGCGACCAGTTGGCTGACAACTGGGGCTTCAGCAACGAGGTCAACGCCAACAATCCCGCCGAAGAGCTGGTGCGGGTCCAGTCGGGCGGCGACTATGGCTGGCCCTACTGCTACTACAGCAACCAGTACAAGAAGCTGGTGCAGGCCCCGGAGTACGGCGGCGATGGCCAGAGAGTCGGACGCTGCAGCACCGCGGTCGACCCAGTCCTGGCCTTTCCCGGTCACTGGGCGCCGATGGCGCTGGCCTTCAACAACTCGGACGCCTGGGGGCCGAAGTACAAGGGCGGGCTGTTCGTGGCATTCCACGGGTCATGGAATCGCGCCCCGCTTCCTCAGGCGGGGTACCGGGTGGTGTTCGTGCCCTTCGCGAATGGGAGGCCGGCCGGCGAGTACTCCACCTTCGCCACGGATAAGGACGGTCCGACCTCGCTGCGGGCGAGCGGCGTAGCGGTTGCGCCGGATGGGTCGCTGTATATCTCGGCCGATCAGAACGGGAAGATCTGGAAGGTGACACGCGCGCAATAGGAAATAAACCGTAGGGGCGCACCACGGTGCGCCCCTACGGTTTGAGGACTCGCTCGATCTCGCGGAGATCCGCGTCGATCTCGATCGGGCGGTTGGCGCCGGGCGGGGGCGGCTCGGTTTCCTGATGGTATTTCAGGAGCAGCCCGGGGTCCTTGAGAATGTGGCCGGTCAGCACGCCAACGACCCGGTCCGAAGGCTTGACCGTCCCGTTTCGTACCAGCTGCCTGAGCCCGGCCAGCGTCACCGCGCTGGCGGGCTCACAGCCGGCGCCCGAGGCATCGATCGCGGCCTTTGCCTCCAACAGCTCCGCGTCGGTTGTCGAGAGCACCACGCCGTCGGTCTCGGTGATCGCCTGTACCGCCCGGTCGTATGAGGCCGGATCTCCGATCTTGATGGCGGTGGCCACGGTCTCCGCTTTCACCCGGTGTCGCTTGCTGAAGCCCTCGGCAAAGCTGCGCGCGAACGGCGCCGCTCCTGCCGCCTGTACCGCGGCCAGACGAGGCAGCCGCGAGATCAGGCCCCAACGGCGAGCCTCCCGCAGCGCCTTCCCGAACGCGGCTGTATTCCCCAGGTTGCCGGCCGGCAGCACGATCCAGTCGGGGGATTCCCAGGCGAGCTGCTGCAGCATCTCCAGGACGATTGTCTTCTGACCTTCGATCCGGAACGGGTTGATCGAATTCAGCAGGTAGACACCCAGCTGGGTGCTGGCCTGCTCGACCAGGCGGAGGCAGTCATCGAAGTCGCCCCGAACCAGCAGCGTCCTGGCACCGTATGCGAGAGACTGGGCCAGCTTGCCGGTCGACACTCCGTCCCGTGGCACCAGCACCAGGGCCGGCAGGCCCGCCTGCGCCGCGTAGGCCGCAAGGGACGCCGATGTGTTTCCGGTGGACGCGCACGCGACGGCAGCGGCGCCGATCCGCTTGGCCTGCGTCACGCCCACCGTCATGCCGCGGTCCTTGAACGATCCCGTGGGGTTATGGCCCTCGTGCTTGAGCAGCAGATGATCGACTCCAGCCCAGCGGTCCAGGGCGACCCGATGGAGCAGCGGAGTGTTTCCCTCTGGGTGGGACACCACGACGTCCGCGGTCGGCAGCACGATCTCGCGAAAGCGCCACACGCCCGAGGCCGTCGCCCCCGGCTGCCCGCCCCGGCGCTCGGTGAAGCGCTGGATCAGCTCGGCGGGCGTCATCGCCGGCGGCCGGTGCTCGATCTCCAGCAATCCGCCGCAGACCCCGCAGCGCGACTGGGGATCGGTCTCCACCATCTCGTTGCCGCAGGCGATACAGGACTGCCAGCTCGCCGGCCGCTGAGTCTGAAATCTCACGCGAACCCTCCATCGGACTCATCGATCACCCGGGCCCCCTGGTGATCGACCTGCGCTACCCGCACTTCGCTCCGGTGTCCTGAGCGAGTGTAGGCCCGGGCCATGGCGGCGGCAACCCGCACCCCGGTATCGTATCCGCGGACCAGGGCGAAGGCGGTGGGCCCGCTGCCGGAGATCGAGCTCCCCAGGGCACCGGCCTCGAGCGCCGCCTGCTTGGCCTCGCGGAAGCCCGGCAACAGCGCCGACCGCACCGGCTCGGCGATGCGGTCGTCGATGGCCCGGCCGAGCAGGTCGTAATCGCTGCTCGCGAGCGCGGCCACTATGGCAGCCACCTGCGCCGCCTGGTGCAGGGCCGTATTGCGGGAGATCTGATCGGGCAGCACCGAGCGGGCATCGGCCGTCCGCATCCGCTGGTCCGGCCGTGCCACCACGACCCAGAGCTCATCCGGTACCGGCAGCTCCACGAGATCCAGCGGATCGAGCGATCGGATGAGCACGATGCCACCCAGCAACGCGGGCGCGACGTTGTCCGCGTGCCGGCCGGAAATCTTCTCTTCGGCCGCGAGGGCCGCGGCAACCAGCGCCCACCGATCCAGCGGGTAACCCAGCAGTGCATTCACCGCCACCGCACCCGCCACCGCCGATGCCGCGCTTCCCCCCTGCCCGCCGGAGAGCGGCAATCCCTTGGTGACGCTCAGTCCGATGCCGCCCTTCAACCGACGGGCATCGCCCCCGCGATCGATCACCGCCCGCGCGGCCAGCCCCGATGTGTGGCGGGCGGAATCGGTGGGCAGGTCAGGATGTCCGGGGTCGAGGATATGAACACCGGGCGAGCCGGCCCATTCGGCCCGCACGGTGTCGCCCACTCCAGCCAGGGCCAGCCCCAGGATGTCGAGACCGGGGCCGATGTTGCCGACCCCGCCCGGGGCAAAAGCCACGACCGATTGCCGCTCCGGGCTCATGCGCCGGCCAACCGGAGGATGTCGTTGAGCACACCCGCTGCCGTTACCTCGGCGCCGGCCCCGGGGCCGGTGATGACGAGGGGGTTGGACTTGTATCGCGCAGTGGTGAACACCAGCTGGTTGTCCGATCCCTTGATTCCTGCCAGCGGACTCGCGAGCGGCACCGCCTGCACACCCACCTCTACCTTGGCTGGAGTCACCTGCGCCAGATAGCGCAGCACCGAGCCCCGAGCCGCGGCCTCCTCCACCCGCCTGGCCCACAGCTCATCGACTTCATCCAGCCGGCCCAGGAATGCCTTCACCGAGAGCTCGCGAGCCCACTTGGGCACCAGCGACTCCACCGAGCTCTGCCGCAGCTCGCCCTGGTATCCCAGCAGTCTCGCAAGGATCAGCGCCTTCCGGGCCACATCCATCCCCGAGAGGTCGTCTCGCGGGTCGGGCTCGGTGTAGCCCTTGGCCATCGCGCTGCGCACCGCGCGGGAGAAAGGGGCTCCGGCCGATACCTCACTCAGCACGTAACCCAGCGTGCCGGAGAGCAGGCCTTCGATGCGTTCAACCCGGTCACCGGATTCGACCAGCTTGTGATAGGTATCGATGATGGGCAGCCCGGCGCCGACGGTTGCCTCGTGCAGGATGCGACGGCCGCGTGCCTGCGCCGTCTGCCAGAGACCATCGCTGACCGACCGGCGATCGGCGAGCGGCCGCTTGTTGGCCAGCACCAGGTCCATGCCGTGAGTGAGGGCCTGTTCCAGCGCCGGCACCGTGTCATCCGCGGTCAGGTCTACCAGCACGGGCCGGGTCAGAGCATAGCCGGCAATGTGGGCCACCGCCTCCTCCGCCGTTGCCGCCTGGCCCTTGGGAAGATCGGCCAGCCTCAGCCCCTTTCGCTTTTGGCTGGCCAGAGTGGCCAGACGCCTGGGACTGATCCCGTCCGGATCGAAAATGAAGCCGGAGCGATCGATCACCGCGGCAACTCGCAGCGAGAGCGCCGGGCGATCGACTCGCGCCAGCAGTGAGGCCAGCGCGCGTCCGATCTGTCCGAACCCGAGCAATACGACCTCCATGCGCTCGGGCCGGATCACTGATCCGCCGGCAATTCGCGAAAGTTGGAAGGCCGCATGGATCCGGCGCTGCGCTTCCGGGGCGTCCGGCGACTCGACGACCACGGAGATGTTCAGCTCGGATGAGCCCTGGGCGATGGCGACGACGTTGAGGTTTCCGGCGGCCAGTGCGGTGAAGACCCCTGCGGCAACGCCCGGTGTGCCGTGCATTCCGAGACCGACGACGGCTACCGTGGCCATGCCCAGGCTCACCTCGACCCCGTCGATCTCCCGGCGCCCGATCTCTCCCTGGAACTCCTGCACCAGGCCGTCGCGCGCCGGGGTGGCGAAGCCTTCCGGCACGCTGAAGCAGATCGAATGCTCGGATGACGCCTGGGAGATCAGTGAGACCGAGATTCGCCTCGCATGCAGGGCCGCGAAGGTGCGGGCCGCGATCCCCGGGACGCCGAGCATGCCGTTCCCGGTGACGGTGATCAAGGCCTGGCTTCCGGCGGCGGTCAGGGCTTTGACCGGAAAGCGCCCGGGCTCGACCTGTTCCGACACCTCGGTCCCGGGAGATTCAGGATCCTCGAACGGTCGTATGTGGATGGCGATCCGCCGGCCGGCTAGAGGAATCAGGGCGCGGGGGTGAAGCACCTTGGCGCCGTAGTAGGCCAGCTCCGCCGCCTCGCGTGCGTGCAGTCGGGGTATGACTCGCGCGTCCGGGACCACGCGAGGATCGGCGGTCAGCAATCCGGGCACGTCCTTCCAGAGCGTCACCCGACGGGCGCCGAGCGCGCGGCCGAGCAGGGTGGCGGTCAGGTCGGACCCGCCGCGACCGAGAGTGGCGACCTCACCGGTGGGCGTCGCGCCCAGGAAGCCGGGCACGATGGGGATGACCCCGCGAGCGATGATCGGTCCCAGCGTCTGTTGCGCCGAGCGGTCGGTATGAGCGAAGTCGGGAGACGCTTGCCCGAACGCATCGTCGGTATGTACCACTTCCACCGCATCGACGTACCTGGCCCTGGTGCCGGCTGCCTCCAACGCTTCGGCCAGCAGCCGAGCGCTGAGCCGCTCTCCTCGGGAGACGATGAGGTCGGTCGTGCGCGGGGTCAGCTCCCGGAGCCGGCGTAGCCCCGCGGCCAGCGCCTCGAGCTCTTCGAATACTTCTGTGATATGCGCCAGCATCTCGGTGCGGGTCCGGCCGGCCGGCAGTAGTGCTCCAGCTGCTTCCGCATGCCGGGTCCGAAGCTGCCCGATGAGTGCCGCGACGGGGTGCTCGTTGCCCCCGCCCGCCTGCTGCGCAACGGCGAGGAGCGCATCGGTGACGCCAGCCATCGCCGAGACCACCACCACGGTGGGCTCCGGCTGGTGGCTCTGAATGATGTCGACGGCACGGCGGACGGCGGCGGAGTCGGCCAGCGAGGCGCCGCCGAACTTGTGCACGTGTGGTGCGCGGCGCTGTCGTGGGGGCATAGGTTCGTGAGGATAACAGGGGGGGAGGCTATTGGCTATTGGCTATTGGCCATGGGCAGGTGTCCTATTGAGGAGGTGGCAGGCAGCGGACTGGATCATTCGCTTCGCTCCCGATGGCAGGTTTTGCCAATAGCCAATAGCCAATAGCCCTCATACTTTCCCTGCATGCTGACCCTGCTCAAGCTGATCCAGTCGATCATCAGGACGCTGCATTCAGAGGGCACGCCGGGCCAGGTGGCGACCGGCATTGCCATCGGGTCGGTGCTGGGGCTGACGCCGCTGCTGAACCTCCACAACCTGGTCATCTTCTCGCTGGTCGTGCTGCTCAACGTCTCGTTCGGCGGCGCCATGCTGGGCTGGGCGCTGTTGGTGCCGATCGGTTTCCTGCTCGATCCCGTGTTCCACGCCGTAGGGCTCCAACTGCTCATGGCGCCGTCGCTCCGGCCGCTCTGGACCGCAATGACGAACACGCCGCTGGTGCCGTATACCAACTTCAACAACACGGTGGTCCTGGGCAGCTTCTTCGGCTGGCTGGTGCTGGCGGTGCCGATCTTCTTCGCGGCCCGGTACGGCGTTGCCCGCTACCGCGCCACCATTGGGGAGCGGGTGCGGCAATCCCGGCTCTACAAGGCGGTCACAGCCTCGCAGGCCTACAACTGGTACCGCATGTTCCGGCCGAACTAGGCGATGCGAATCAAGATCTTCCGATGGAAGGCCATCGGTCCGCTGCTCCTCTTCCTCACGATTCTCACTGTGCTGGTGGTGATCTTCGCCGAACCGATCGCGAAGGACACCACCGAAGAGGCGAGCACTGAGCTGCTCGGTACCCAGGTTGATGTCGGCAAGCTGGACCTCTACCCGCGAGAGGCAGCGGTCAATCTGAGCCGCCTCCAGATTGCCGACCCCTTCGCCCTCACCCGCAACCTGGTCGAGGCGGACGATATCCGGCTCAAGCTGAACCCCGCCGCGCTGGCGGAGAAGAAGCTGGTCATCGAGCGGCTCAGCCTGACCGGGATGCGCTTTGGCACCGAGCGCAAGACACCGGCGCGGCGGGTGAAGGGCGGTGGATTTGCGCCCCAGGCCCTCCAGGCGGTAGACCAGTGGACCAGGCAGTTCGACGTCCCCTTGCTCTCGCTGACCCCGATCGACACCCTCCGGCAGCTCGCGCTCGACCCCACCCAGCTGACCACCATTCGCGAAGCCCAGGCGCTCCTCGCGCGCACTGACTCCACCCGGAAGGCGCTGAGTCAGGGATTCAAGCAGCTGAATATCGGCCCGACGGTGGATTCTGGCCGTGCCCTGGCTCAGCGGCTCTCCTCGGCCGACCCCAAGAAGTTGGGCCTCGATGGCACCCGCCAGGCCATCCAATCGGTGCAGGAGGCGCTCCGGCAGATCGACGCCGCCAGAAAACGACTGGAGGCTCTGGAGCGAGACACCCGCACCGGCGTGCAGTCGCTCGGTCAGGGCACACACTCGCTGGATCAGGCCCGGCAGAAGGATTTTGTCTTTGCCAAGTCCCTGCTGAAGCTGCCCAGCTTCTCGGCGCCCGACATCGGGAGCGCGTTCTTCGGCAAGGTGAGCATCGAGCGGTTCAAGGAAGCGCTCTATTGGGCCGAGCTGGCCCAACAGTACATGCCGCCGGGACTCTTGCCTCGTGCGGCACCGGGACCTCAGCGGCTGCGGGCCGCGGGGCTCACTGTGGAATTTCCCAGGGAGAAGGAATTTCCCCGCTTCCTGCTGGAGCAGGGCCAGCTCGACTTCTCAATCGGGGGAACCGGGACCGCACAGGGCGCCTACCAGGCTACGGTTCAGGGGCTGACTTCGACACCCACGCTCTACGGCCGGCCTGCGGTGATCAAGGCGAGCCGCCAGGCCAAAGGGTCGGCCATCGCCGAGATCGATGTCAACGCCACTATCGATCACGTCACGGCTCGAACTCGCGACGTGGCAACGGCCCGTCTGCGCGGCATAAAGTTGCCGTCCTTCGATATCCCGGGCATTCCCTTCCGGGTGATCCCGGGCACCGGTAACAGCAGTCTCGACTTCTCCATGAGCGGTGCCGGCGCGCAGCTCTCCGGCAGGTGGGCTATTCAGTCGCAGCAGGTCAGCTGGGCGGTGGACACCGCCGGGCGGTCGATGAACGACCTCGAGCGACTGGTCTGGCGAGTGGTATCCGGGCTGAAGGATCTCGAGGTGGTGGCAGAGCTGGGTGGCAGCGTCAGGTCGCCCAAGCTTTCGGTGTCCAGCAACCTCGACAAGGCCATCGCCCAACGGCTGCAAGCGGTCATGGGCGAGGAGCTCGCCAAGGCCGAGCGACTGGTGCGCGCCAAGGTGGACAGCCTGGTGAGCGACAAGGTCGAGCCGGTAAAGCAGCAGATCGCCGCAGTGCAGGGCGAGGCCACCAAACGGGTCCAGGGTGAGCGGCAGCGGCTCGACCAGGTGGAGCAGCAGCTGCAGGCGGAGCTGAAGCGACTGACCGGCGGGCTGGTGCCGGGGTTGGAGCTGCCGAAGATCAAGCTGTAAGGGAGCCGCAATGCGAATCGGAGTCCCCAAGGAGACCACGCCGGGCGAGCGCCGCGTCGCGCTGGTGCCGGAGTCGGCGAAAAAGCTGATCCAGGCCGGGTACCAGGTCGTGGTCGAGGCCGGTGCCGGCTCGGCTGCCGCCTTTCCGGATGCGGCCTACCGGGAGGCGGGAGTCACGCTGGAGCCGTCTCCGGCAACGGTGCTCGGCGCCGACCTGGTGCTGAAGCTCAACCGTCCGGAAGAGAGCGAAGTGGCGGCCATGCGCCCGGGGAGCATCTATCTCGGGTCGCTGATGCCGCTGCGGAACCTGGCGACGGTCAGGGCGCTGGCGGATCGGGGGGTCACCGCCTTTTCCACCGACGCCATTCCCCGGACCACTCGGGCGCAGTCAATGGACACGTTGTCGTCCATGGCCAACATCGCGGGCTACAAGGGGGCGCTGCTCGCCGCCGCCGAGCTCAACAAGTATTTCCCGATGCTGATGACCGCCGCCGGCATGGTGCCACCGGCCCGGGTCTTCGTGGTGGGCGCCGCGGTCGCCGGACTCCAGGCCATTGCCACCGCGCGCCGGCTCGGGGCCAACGTGTTTGCCACCGATGTGCGGCCCGAGGTGAAGGAGCAGATCGAGAGTGTCGGGGCCAAGTACGTGGGCATCGAGCTCAAGGAGGCCGCCTCGGCCGGCGGCGGCTACGCCAAGGAGCTGACGGAGGAGGATCGCGCGCGGCAACGGGAGCTGCTTGCCGCCCAGTGTGCCCAGTCCGACGTGGTGATCACGACCGCCCTCATCGGCGGCGTGTTCGCGCCCCGGCTCATCTCCGCCGACATGGTGAAGGCCATGAAGCCGGGCTCCGTGATCATGGACCTCGCTGCCGACGGCGGCGGCAACTGCGAGCTCTCGCGCCCCGGCGAAACCGTCGTCGTGGGCGGGGTTACCATCGCGGCGCCGCTCAACCTCCCGGCCACCATGCCGCTGCACGCGAGCCTGCTCTTCTCCAGAAACCTCACTGCGTTTCTGCTGGCCTTTACCAAGGACAAGACCTTTCAGCTGGACTTCACCGATGACATCCAGCAGGGCGCGGCCATCACCCACGATGGTGAGGTGAAGCACGCGCGGACGCGGGATGCACTCCAGAAGGCGGGAACATGAGCGAGTCGATCGATTACTGGTCCCTGCTGTACGTCTTCGTGCTGGCCGCCTTTATCGGCCTGGGCGTGATCCGCCGGGTCTCGCGGCTGTTGCACACTCCTCTGATGTCCATCACCAACGCCATCTCGGGCATCGCGGTGATCGGGTCGATCCTGGTGACCGGCGGCGACTATCCCAGCGGGATCCGGATCATGGGAGCCATCGCGCTCTTCGCGTCCATGACCAACATCGTCAGCGGCTTCCTGATCACCGACCGGATGCTGAAGATGTTCAAGACCGACCGCGCCCCGAAGACGGATAAGCCGTCATGATCCACGCGGTGGTGCAGCTGTCCTACCTGGTGGCGACGGTGCTGTTCATCTTCGCCCTGCACTGGATGAACGCGCCGGTGACCGCCAGGAAGGGAGTATTCGCCGGCGTCGCCGCCATGGTCATCGCCGTCGTGGTTACCTGGGCACAACCGGAGGTCGTCCACCACGGCTGGATCGTCGTCGCGATCATCGCGGGCTTCGCCGTGGGCATCCCGCTCTCCATGGTACCGCTCACGGCGGTTCCGCAGCGGACCGCGCTGTCGCACGCCTTCGGCGGCCTGGCTGCGGGGCTGGTGGGCACTGCCAAGTACTACCTGTGGTTTTCCGAGGGGCCCGAGCACCTGACGACCTTCCGGATGGTCGCGATCATCATCGAGATCCTCCTGGGCTTTCTGACCTTCACCGGCAGCCTCATGGCCGCGGGCAAGCTCCAGGAGGTGAAGTGGATCCCCCAGCGGCCGGTGACCTATCCGCTGCAGAATGTCACCAACGTCGGGCTCTTTGCCCTCGCCGCCATCGTCGGGGCTGCACTCACCCTCAACCCGACTGCGGCCTGGGCCCCGATGCTGTTCCCGGTGGTGATCGTGCTCGCGCTGGCGTTCGGCGTCCTGCTGATCATCCCGATCGGCGGTGCCGATATGCCGACCGTGATCGCCATCCTGAACGCCTATGCCGGCCTGGCTGCGGTGGCGATGGGGTTCGTGCTGGACAACAAGCTCCTGATCACCGCCGGCGCCCTCGACGGAGCCAGCGGGCTGATCCTGGCGATCATCATGTGCAAGGCGATGAATCGCTCGTTCGTGAACGTCCTCTTCGGCGCGTTCGGCCAGGCGCAGCAAGCCAAGACCGGTGGAGAGGAAAAGTCCTACAAGTCCGAGACAGTCGAAGGTGCGGCCCAGGTCCTGGAGCAGGCCAGCCTGGTGGTCGTCGTGCCTGGCTATGGCATGGCCGTGGCGCAGGCACAGCACAAGGTGCGGGAGCTCTACGACCAGCTCAGGAAGCGCGGCGTGACGGTGAAGTTCGCCATCCATCCGGTGGCAGGGCGCATGCCGGGCCACATGAACGTGCTGCTGGCGGAAGCCGATATTCCGTATACCGACCTGGTGGAGATGGACGAGATCAACCCCGAGATGCCCCAGTGCGACGTGGCCCTGGTCGTGGGTGCCAACGACGTGGTCAACCCGGCGGCGCGCAACGACAAATCGAGCCCCATCTTCGGCATGCCGATCATCGATGCCGACAAGGCCAGGACGGTGTTTGCCATCAAACGGAGCAAGAACCCCGGCTTTGCGGGCATCGATAACGAGCTCTACTTCGCCGATCGCACCTGGATGCTGTTTGGCGACGCCAAGGCCGTGGTGGGCGAGCTGGTGAAGCAGCTTTCCGGCAGCAGGTCCCATTGAGATGAGAGGCAATAGTATGCGAACCCCAATCCTGTCACTCGCCGTGATCCTGGGCGCGGCCTCCGCCGGCTGGGCCCAGGAGACCTGTCTGGAGCAGATGCGGTTTCCCGCGGTGGGGCGATGGGCCCAATACCAGGCGCTCTACAACAAGACGGACCCTCACACCATTCGCTACGCGGTGGTCGGCGCGGAAAAACGGGCGGGGAAGGATCTGATGTGGCTCGAGCTTCGCATGAGCGGGGGAAAGAAGGACGCGAACGTCATCTACCAGATGCTGGTGCCCGGGTCGGTGGCGGAGATCGGCAAGGTCGAGGAGATCATCATGAAGCCCGGCGAGAAGCCCGCCATGAAGATGGACGGCATGATGCTGAACATGATCCGGGGACAGATGGAGAAGCAGTCATTCCTGAACGATGCCTGCAAGGATGTGACACTCGTCGGCGCTGAGCGCCTCACCCTTCCGGCGGGGAAATTCCAGACTCAGCATTTCCGAAGCGCGAAGTACGGCTCGGACACCTGGCTCACCGCCAACGTTCCCTTCGCCCTGGTGAAGTCGGTGGGGAAGAACTACGAGATGACGCTCGTCTCCTATGGCCGGGGCGCGAAGTCCTCCATCACCGAGGTACCGCAAAGCATGGGGGGCAAGCGACCGAAATAGAGCCGCTGCGACAGTTTTGCCTTCTAGTCTGCCAAAGTTGCAGGCCCAAGTAGCCCCCAGGCCTCTTCCTGATTGCGGACTCGCAACTCTCCATCCCTCCACGGTTTATCTAAGGTGTTGATTTCTCGCATCTTAGGCTGTATATTGGCGGACTTAAATCTGGCTCGGCCTCAGGCGTGGCTGGTAACCGAGCAATAGGGACCAAGAGTCCCCTGGAGGCTAAGGCGTGACAGTCAAGGCACGTAGCAAGCGTCGGCCGGTTCGACCGGCTCAGATCGCTCGCGCTATCGACGAGGGTCGTGAGAGTCTCGACCTCTATCTCGACGAGATCAGCCGCGTTCCACTCCTCAATCGTGAGGAGGAGATGGAGCTTGCCCGAAAGGCGTTCAAGGGGAACGTGGTGGCCCAGGAGAGGCTGGCTCGCCACAACGTCCGATTTGTCGTCTCGGTGGCCAAGAAGTTCCAGAACCGTGGGGTACCGCTGGTCGACCTGATCGGCGAGGGCAACCTCGGTCTCATGACGGCGGCCCGGAAGTTCGATCCCGACCAGGGGGTCAAGTTCATCTCTTATGCGGTCTGGTGGATCCGCCAGGCGGTCCAGGCCGCCATCGCGCGCCATGGTCGCCCGGTCCGGGTACCGCTCAATCGCACCGCGGACCTCAGCCGGTTGGGTCGCACCACCACGCTGCTCAAGGACCGGCTGGGCCGGATGCCCACCACCGAGGAGCTGGCCCGCGCCACCGGCCTGACCGTCGAGGCGGTGCGTTCACTCAGCGCCCTCAACTCCGAGGCGGTACGGCTCGACCACCCGACCCGGGACGGGGAAGGCAACGAGCGGATCGAGCGCTTTACCAGCGGGGAGCAGGAAAGCACCGACATGTCCACCATGGCCAACAGCCAGACCCGGGACATCGAGGCCGCTCTTGCCGCGCTGCCGCCGCGGGACGCCAAGGTGCTCCGGCTTTATTTCGGCCTCGACGATGGCAACAGCCGCACTTTGGAGGAGATCGGCCGGATGATGGGAGTTACCCGTGAGCGGATTCGCCAGCTCCGGGACCGCGCGCTGCTGCGGCTGCGGGAGGGTGAGACCGGTGAGCGGCTGAAGGATCTGGTGGCGTAGGCGGATCGAGGGAACGATGGAACGATGGAAGGCCCCTGGCGAGCTCCGCCGGGGGTTTTTCGTTCCGCTGTTCCCGCAATCGCGCGTTCCCGCGTTCCCTCGTTCCCCCGTTCCCTCATGACAAACCCCATCCCTCACGCCATCAACCGCCAGGACGACGGGCTCCGCATCGAGTGGGACCAGAATGGCCACGAGGGTTTCTTCCCCGCTCGCGACCTGCGCCTGGCCTGTCCCTGCGCCGCGTGCGTGGAGGAGATGAGCGGCCGGCCTATTCTGGATCCGGCAATGATCCCACGCGATATTCGGCCGCTCTCCCTTGCCCTGGTCGGCGCGTATGGCCTCAAGATCCAGTGGAGCGATGGCCACTCGACCGGGATCTACACCTTCGAGCAGCTCCTCCGCCGCTGCCCATGTCCTCGATGCATGAGCGCCCGGTGACCCACGAGGCTGAACGGGCCTCGGTGATGCCTTGCGTTCCGCCGCGTTCAGCGCCAATGTGATGGCACGCCCGTAGTAGAGGCATCACCGAATTCGTGGGGCCTGCTCCGGAGGTTTTGATGCTGGACAACTCCCACTCGACCATGGCGGAGGGCACCGATGTCGGAATCATCGGCGGGGTTGCCGTCGCCGTCTGGTTTTTGATTCTGGACACCATCGCCGGACATCCCTTTCAAACCCCCAGCCTG
>JBDTTD010000013.1:0-19182 GCA_039930805.1 Gemmatimonadales bacterium
GTTCGTGGGCTCCTTCCCCGATGCCGGGGTCAGGATCGAGCCTGCCCTCCCCGAGATCGCCTTCATCGGCCGGTCCAACGTGGGGAAGTCGAGCCTGCTGAATGCCCTGGTCGGCCGGCCGGGCCTGGCCCGGACCAGTGGCTCCCCGGGGAAGACGACCCTGCTCAACTTCTATCGCTTGCCCGAGTTCTACCTGGTGGATCTGCCGGGCTACGGCTTTGCCCGGGCCGGCAAAGGCGCGCGGGCCGGCTACCGGAAGCTGGTGACCAGCTATCTGCGCACCCGCTCGAGCCTGGCGGGAATCGTCTGGCTGCTCGACATTCGCCATCAACCTTCAGCCGACGATCTTGACATGCAGGAGCTGCTGGCCGAGAGCGGCCGCCCGGTGCTCGCGGTCTTCACCAAGGCCGACAAGCTGACCCGTTCCGGGCTGCCGGTGCGGGCCCACGAGCTGGGCGAGGCACTCGGCTTGCGGCAGGATCAGGTTCAGCTCACCAGCAGCCAATCCAAGCTGGGGATCCCGGAGCTCGCCGCCACCATCGTCGCCGCCGCCGGCGGAGAGGATTCGTAGCATGCGCACGCTGGCAGGATTGATCCTACTGCTCACCTCCGCCCTGCCGGCGGCGGCGCAAGCCTCCGGGCAGGTACAAGCTGTCCCGGTGAGTTACGGAACGCTCCGTCAGGACGACCTGGCGCTCCGGGTGAAGAACGAAGACGTCGAGATCCGCTTCATTCCCCTCGACCCGTCGGTTGCCCGCCTGCTGGCCAACGACGCGTTTCAATCGCTTCGATCGCTGGTGGGGACCAGGAGGCGCTCGATCGATTCGGTGGCTTCCCAGGCCGGCGTCACCGAGCCGGGGCTGGCGCTGGTGAGCTTTTTCGGCCTCCGGCCCGACACCCGATTCGATCCCCAGACGCTGACGCTGCTCATCCGGAACCGGGTCTTCCAGCCAATCGGGATCATCCCCATCGACTCGAAGTTCACGTCTCATCAGTTGAATGCACGGGAGCAGGCCAGCGCGATCTACGTGTTCGAGGAAGACCTTCCGGTCAACGACTCTTTCACCCTGTCGTATGGGGCCCTGGTCTCCGACGACTGGCAGAGCAAACAGCAGCTGCTCAATCGGGAGCGCGCGAGGGTCTCGGCCAGGGCACGGTCTGAACCGGCCGAACCGCCCCGAAGGTGAGAGCCGGGGACAGCTGAGCTACGCCTTGTAGTACCGCAGCACTCCTGCAGCCGTCTTTCCCGACACCAGCATCCCGGTCGACAATGCGTCGGCGTCGATACCGCTCGTCGAGACGACCGTCACCTGCGTCAGCGCGTCGGCGGGCCAACCGGTATCGGGATTCATGACATGCCCCCGAATCGCCTTGCCGTAGCGCACCACCGACATTGAGTTGGAGGAGGTGGCGAGGGCCGCGTCCCTGAGCCGGGTAGACCCAACCATCGCTCCCTTCTTTTCGGGGCCGGCGATCTCGACCAGCCAGCCTGCTTCACCCGGCGGGGTGCCCAGCGCGAAACAGTCTCCGCTCACGTCCAGAAACGCCCGGCGGATCCCGAGCCGGCGCAAGACAGCCATCGCGCAGTCGATTCCATAGCCCACACCGATCCCACCCAGATCCAGCTGGGCATGCGCACTCGGAAGGGAAACGCGCCCACCGCTCAACACTACCCGCGCCTCGCGCACCGCCTGACACGCCTCGGCGACCTCGGCTCCGCTCGGCTCTGATGACCGCGGCGGGTGAAACCCCCAGGCACGCATCAGCGGCTCCACCGCCGGATTGAACGCGCCTCCGGTGGCCGCCTGCAGCCGAAGTGAGGCCGCGAGAACGAGGGCCAGATCCTTGTCGGCCCGCATGTCTCGCCGGCCCGCACGACGGTTCAGCTCGGCGAGATCGCTGGCATCGTCGAACAGCGAGAGCCGTTGCTCCACCCGGCGGAGCTCCGCCAGTGCGGCAGCGGCCGCCTCCTCGCCCTGGCCAATGGACTCCGCGAAGAGCAGCAGGTGGACCGGTTGCCCCATGGCCCAGGACCATCGCTCGACGAAGTGGCGGTACGGCGGTGCGGCGGTACGGCGGTAGGTGCTTAACGATGAGGCCCAGGTAAACTGGGGCGCCAACACCGCGCCTACGCCGGCACCGATCGCTCCGAGAAAATTCCGCCGCTTCACACGACCGCCGGAGAGCGGGGCGTCAGCTCGAGCAGAATGAAGAAGGACTGCAGGTAGAAGGTTATTGCCATGAGTCCGCTCGAGGCGGCGAGCAGCCAGCTGAACCGGGGATCGACGTACCGCATCAGCCACATGGCGGAGAACGAGACCAGCAGGGCCACGAACGGCTCGATCACCAGTATCCGGCGCCAGCGCTCCGCTGGCCGGCTACAGAGCGCGAATGCCAGGCCGCTGAAAACAAAGATCGCCGCCATGCTCAGGAGGTGGGTATGAGTGATGTTCAGCATCTCGGCAAAGGACTTCGCGAACTGCATGGCATCTTCAGCGGCATTTGCATCGGAGCCCCGGTAGTGGAGTGCCGCACCGGCCGGCGTCAACCCAGTGGTATGATGAACGAAAATCAGCGCCGTGGTGTAGCCTACCAGCTGGACGATGGTCATCCACCGGGCAAGCGCACGGATAGGCTCAGGCACGTCGCTCCAGGTGAGAGCCCTCGGAGAGGTCAACGGATCTTTCCCGCTGCGTGCCAGGCGGCCAGCGCCGCCAGGGTCTGGCGCACTCCGAGCGTCACCGAATGCGAGCTGATGGTGGCCCCGGAAATGTTCTTGATATCCTTCCCCACGACCAGCGGCGCTCCGGACGTCTTGCCCCGGAACTGTTTCCGCCAGCGCTCGTACGCCACCTCGCCACCGTACGGCTCGCGATACACCAGCACGTCGATGTCCTTGAGAGCGTCGGCGGGATCGATGGCAACCAGATAGGTGATCGGCTGGTCCTTGCCCTTCACATTGCGCACCTGGGCGAACCCAAGCAGCTCTCCGCCCCTGGACACCCGGAGCACGTATGCGCTGTCCACGTGGAGCGTGTCCACCTGTACACTCGCGCCGAAGATCCGCTCGACCGACTTGGCGACCTTGTCGGGCGACACGGTCTGGGCCAACAGCGTCGGTGTCAGCAGGAAAGTGGAGAGACACACAAGGACCATCAGCCCGCCCCGCTGCCCCGCTGCCCCGCCTCCAGCAGCCCCGCCTTTAGAAGTGATACCCCACCCCCAGACTCGCGATGTCACCCTCGCCCACCCCCGCCTTGTTGCGGAGCAGCTGGTAGTCGCCCTTGAACACGACGTTATAGAGCGGCTTGTAGGAGAGGCCGAAGGTGGTGACCCGCCGCGCCAGCGACTCGTCCACCGTCACGCCGGCGGGCACTCCGGCCTGGGTGTTGTAGTTCTCGTACCGAAGGAAGGCGTTCAACTGCTGGGTCGAGGCAGGGGCAAGGGTGGAGAGAACGTTGTAGGCACCCTCGACGTACCCGCCGGCAATCCGGCTGCCGACCTGGCTGCCGTAGGCGGCGTTGATCGCGTCCGCGTCGGCGATGCTGATGTTTGCGAGCACCCCGCGGAACATGAGCGGGCCAAGATCGTAGCGCGCGTCGGCGGCCACCAGGGCGACTGCGTTGGAGAACGATCCGGTACCCAGGGCGGGATCCTGATTGGCACTGCCTCCATACCAGAAGGAGCCACCGATCCTGAGTCCGGGTCGGGCCCATTCGAGCCGGCCGGTGAGGGATGGGTTTGCGAAGCTCGCCTCCTTACCCTCCTGTCTCCCGCCGCGGATCCCGGTTGCCGGCTGGAACCCCGACGCCTTGAGTCCGTTGACCAGATAGACCCGGTAGTTCAGGCCGGACGATTCCGACAGGGTACCGACCACGCCGACACCGATCTCCCGCCACGTGGTTGGGATCACGTCGTTGTCGAAGCTGGGGCGGGAAACCCCGTTGAAGGTCGGGGGCTCGTGAACCTCATTCACGATGCCGATGGGAGGGAGAACCAATCCGGTCCGCAGGGTAAACGCCGGGGAGAACCGGTAATCGAGGTAAATCTGTTCCAGAGCCACTTCCCCGCCTGCTTCACCACCTTCGATCTTGGCGTTCTCCACCTCCAGCTCGGACCGTAACGACAGCTCATCGCTGAAGTTGTGGGCGAGATAGAGGACGAAGCGTTTGACGTTGACTTCGCCCGGGGTGTCCGGCCCGGTGTGGTTGGTATAGTGGACCTCGCCGTATCCTCCGACCGAAGTCTTCTCCGCCTCCTGGGCGACGAGCGGGGCGGCGACAAGGGGGATGGTCAAACAGAACAGGCAGCGCATCCAGGGTTCCGTAGTAAGCGGATGAAAAGACTAGTTGAGAATGACTTTCATCTTAAGCCCTACTACTTTATTCCCCATTAGCACTGGTGTCAACACTGCCTAGTTGGCATCATTCGACACGGTCCGCACTTCCCCCAAGAAATGCCGGCGTAACACGAGACCTCCATGGCCATCCTGCCCCTTCGCCCAGTCCGACTCCCCACGGCCACCGAACAGTTTTATGACGGCTGGCTGGCCGACGTGCAGGCCCAGTTGACCGCGCCGGACGCCGACCGGTACCGGATCGCGCGGGACCTGCTGTTCCAGATCCTCTACCCGGTGGGCGGCGATTACGACAAGCTGCTCGCGAGTGCCGCTACTCCCGAGGCGGCCCGGGTGGCCCTGCTCTCGCTGGACCCCCGCAACGTGACGATGGAGCCGGAGTATTACGCGGAAGTGGACCCGGAGCGTTTTGCCCGGGTCAAGCCGCTCCTCTGGCTCTGGCAGGGGTTCGATCGCTCGCCGCTGGGGAACAACGTGCACCTGGGCGTCCGCTTCCGGCGGTTGTTGGCGCAGCACATCTTCGCCCGCGTCGGCCGGAGCTTCAAAGCTTTTCAGTTCGTGGAGTTTTCCTTCGGCTACAACATGGAGGTGGGCGATGACGTCGTGGTCCACCGCAACGTCCTGCTGGACGATCGCGGCGGCATCAGCCTGGGCAACCGGGTCAGCATCTCCGACTACGCCAACATCTACAGTCACACGCACAGCATCGTCGATCAGAAAGACGTCACCAACGCCCGCACCGTTCTCGAGGACGACGCGCGCATCACCTATCACGCCACGGTGCTCGCCGGCGTGCGGGTCGGGAGGAACGCGATGGTCGGCGCCAACGCCGTCGCCACCAAGGATGTGCGTCCCTATCACGTGAACGTCGGCATTCCCGCCAAATCCATCCGGGTGAAGCCGAACGCACCGCCCGAAGCATACGTGACGGAGCGGGTCGCGCGGCGCGATACCCGGGAGTCCTGAGCCTGTCTCGCCGGGCGGCCCACCCGCCACTTTCCCTGGCCGCGCTGGCCGCCGGCATTCTGCTGGCCTGCCTCCTCGCGGCGGCGGCCCTCGGTGACCCGCCGGTCTCACTCACGCTCGCCCTCGGCGCGCTCGGCGCGCTGATCATCGTGCTCGCCACCTCCCAGAATCGGTGGGAGCTCACGCTGCACGTGGCGGCGGCGGTACTGCTCGGCATCGTGGCCGGCTGGGCGGAGGACCGGATCTGGTGGGTCGCCGTCGTAGCCATCGCCGGGGCCGTGGGAACTTTTGCGCTGGCAGCGCTGCGCTCCCGCCGGCGGGGCGATGATGCCCAGGAGAAGTCCGAGCAGCTCGCGGCCCAGGTGGACCGGCGCATCAGCGAGCTGTTCTCACTGCAGGAGCTGAGCTACGTCCTGTCGCAGTCGATCCAGCTGGACCGGATCGTGGAAGAGGTGGCCAAGTACGCCGCCCGCTTCCTGAATGCCGACGGCGCCATTGTGGTCCTGGCGGAAGGCACGGCGCTTCGGGTCGTCGCGGCCACCGGGACCCTGGAGCCCTTGCTGGGAGAGGTGAGCGAGGATTCCGACAGTCTGGTTCGCCGGGCCATCGGTGGAGACCGCATCGAGGTCGCCGAAGGAGAGGCGACCCCCACCGTCCGACTCATCGGCGGCATGATGGTCCGCTCCGCGGCGGTGGCCCCGCTCCGCGCGCAGGGCATTGCCATGGGGGCGCTGGCCGTGGCCGACCGGCAAGGCGGGCCGCTGAGCACAGAAGATCTCTGGCTCTTCTCTACCGTGGCAACCAACGCCTCCGTGGTACTGGCCAACAGCCGTCTCTACGAGATGGTTCGGCAAAGTGAGACCGAATGGGAGACGACCTTCAACGCGCTGGCGGAAGGAATCGCCGTAGTGAGCCCCACCGGAGCGGTGCTCAGGGCCAACCGGGCGCTGTCCGGACTAGCGGGATTATCCGAGTCGGAGCTGGTGGGGTGCAACTTCGCCGAAATGATCTTCGGGGAGCTGGACGCGGTGGCAGCGCTGATCGAAGCGGCGTATCGAGGCGAGCGCACCGCACCACTGGTGGTGCGGCCGGAGGAAAGCAACCGGGTGCTCCGGCTGACCGCGGCGCCGCTGACCGGCACCCAGCGCGGATCCGTTGTCCTCCTGATCGAGGACGTGACCGAACAGCGGCTCCTCGAAGCCCAGATCATTCAGAGCGACAAGATGGCCTCCATCGGCCAGCTGGTCTCCGGCGTGGCGCATGAGCTCAACAACCCACTGACCTCCATCGCCGGGCTGGCCGAGCTCCTGCTGGAGCGGCCACCCCACCCGGAGCTTCCCCGGGAACACCTGCGTGTCATCCACGCCCAGGCAGAGCGTGCCGGCCGCATCGTGCGCAACCTCCTCACCTTTGCCCGCAAGGGGGTAGCGGAAAAGGGCGCGGTGGATCTGCGTGACGTCGTGGTGCGGACTTCGCTGCTCATCACCTATGAGCTGCAGCTGCACGGCATCGAGCTGGAGTCCGATCTGAGTCCCGAAGGCGCGATCGTGCTGGGCGACCGCTACGAGCTGCAGCAGGTCCTGCTCAATCTGGTGACCAATGCGGTTCAGGCCGTCAGCGCCCTCCCGGAGGGCGAACCCCGGCGGATCATGCTCTCCACCGGACTGACCGACGAGGGCGCGACGCTCCGGGTGCGGGATACCGGGCCAGGAGTGGCGCCGCACCTGGTGCCATACCTGTTCACTCCGTTTTTCACGACCAAGGCGCCGGGCGAAGGAACCGGGCTCGGCCTGTCGCTGAGTTACGGCCTGGTGAAAGCCCACGGAGGCGTGCTCGAGTACGAGGCCCCGCCTCAAGGCGGAGCGGAATTTCGGGTCACCCTTCCGTTATTGAAGTCGGAGATCCCGGCTGCGGGCGAGCCCGAGCCTCCGACGGCGAATGGCCGCCCGGC
Organism: Gemmatimonadales bacterium; assembly: GCA_039930805.1. Classification (GTDB taxonomy): domain Bacteria; phylum Gemmatimonadota; class Gemmatimonadetes; order Gemmatimonadales; family GWC2-71-9; genus CAVVWJ01. Next base: position 7,275 of record JBDTTD010000013.1, read on the forward strand.
CAAGCGGAGGATCCTGATCGTGGACGAGGATCCCGCGGTGCATCGGCTGCTAACCGCGCTGTTTACGCCGGAGGGCCACGCCGTGGAAGCGGTCCGGAGTGGAGAACAGGGGCTGCGGCTGGTACGGGAACGGGAGTACGACATGATCATCGCCGACGTGCACGCCGCTACCGGACCGGCCGAGCTCTTTGCCGATGCTCTGCTCGAGGCCTATCCCGGCGCCGTCGGCCGGCTGGTCGTGGTCTGCACCGGGGAGGAGGAGTCCCCCGGCCGGCTGGCCCAGCACCCGGTCCACCGGGTGAGGAAACCGTTCAACCTGCGAGATCTGAAGGCGGTCGCCAACCAGATATTTCAGTAGCCGGCCGCGGCGGCGGACTTCCAGGGCATGATGCTGATGCGCCCTTTGACCTTGGCGGTTGCACTCGATGCGTCGGCGGTAGCCCAGTAATTCCCGCCCGCGGCCAGGTCTGGTGCGTCGATGAACCAGCGGCTGGCCCGGAGAAAGATGTTGCCGGTGACCTCCGTGGCGTGCCCGGCCCCGTCCAGCACCAATCCATCTTCCACTCCGTCGAACAGGTTGCCTCGCAGCTGCGCCCTCGTGGTCCGCTCCAGCACGATCCCCTTCTCCAGACGCGAGAGCACGTTGTCGTCGATGCGATAGCGCCGGCTCGGATCGCCAGGCTCTCCGGGTGCAGCCACCCGGATGCCCACGACGCCACCAATCAGGACGTTGGCCAGAATGGCGTTGTCGCTGCCGTGGTCACTCACGATGCCGGCGGTGCGGGAGCCAATCACGGTGTTGGCCCGGAGGGTGCTCCCGCCGGAGTGATCCAGCCGGAAACCGATCCCGGTGCTGTCAGCGCGATTCTCGAGGAAGGTGTTACTCGAGCCGTATGCGGCGCTGAACGCCACCCGGAGCGCCGACGAGGCGTCATTGCGGTAGACCAGGTTGCCCAGGGATGGGCGTACTGCGGACGGGGCGCCGGCCAGCACCAGTCCCATGCTCGACGCCGTGAGATCGTTGTCCACGATGGTGTTCGAGTCGCTGGCCTCGCGGAGCAGGATCGCCGCGGCACCACAATCAGCGGCCGGCACCTGGGACTCGCAGCGGCGGGTGTAGTTGGCCCGGTTCCGGGCGATGACGTTCCCCGCCGATCGCCAGAGATGGATGCCCCAGCCATTGTTCGACGTCACGTCGTTATCGGCCAGGTAGCTGTCGCGTACATTGACGAGCGCGATGCCGTTCTGGGCTCCGCGAGCGGTGATTCCGGTGACGCTGGCAGCCTCGGTGTCCTGAAGCAGGATGCCGCCGCCGTAGCTGTCGAAGACGTCTCGCCGGACGAGGTCCAGCCGGTCGACCGAATCGGGTCGCGCCGGTGTGGACCGAACATCCAGTTTTCTGCTGCCGGAGAGGTTCGTCCCGGTGACCCGATGGGCGCGGCCTCCCTCGATGCGCACGCCGTAGCGGTACCCTCGAATAGCCCCGCCGCTGATCGTGACTCCATCCACGCCCCGGCTCATGACCCCAATGCCGGTGTAGCGACTGGGCACGGAGTCACCACTTTCGAGCACCACGCCGGTGAGATCGATCCGGGTTCCCGACGCGGCTGCGATGATGATCCCCCGCTCGCCGGGGTCGGCAATCCGGTATCGGCCGGGGCAGACCCGGACTTCACCCTGCACCTGGGTACCGGCACGGGTCGGCCGGATGCACGGGGCCGAGGCGAAACTGGGCGGCGCCAGGATAGACGCGAGAGTAATTGCGGCAAGAATCATGGGCGAACCGGATAGCCCCGCTCCCGGAGGTAGGCTCGAGCGCGGGGTATAGAAGAGTCTTGAAAGTGAAAGATCGTAGCAGCCAGCACTCCGTGCGCTCCGGCCTCGAGCGCATCGGCCAGATGAGCCAGATTCCCTGCCCCACCGGACGCGATCACCGGCAGGGTTACCGCCTGGGAGACGGCCTGGATGAGCGGCAGATCATAGCCCGCCCCGGTCCCGTCCCGGTCCATGGAGGTGAGCAGGATCTCCCCCGCCCCCAGGTCTTCAAGACGGCGACTCCACTCCACCGCCTCTATTTCGGTCGCCTCACGGCCGCCGTTGACCACCACCGTGAGTTTCCCCTTGACCCGCTTCACATCGACCGCCGCAACGACGCACTGACTTCCGAAGCTCTCCGCCAGCCGGGAAACGAGGGAAGGGTCGCGCACGGCCGCTGTATTGACCGTGATCTTGTCCGCACCCGCCCGCAGAGCAGCTCCGGCATCGGCAACCGACCGAATTCCGCCGCCGACGGTGAACGGGATGAAGATTGACTCCGCCACCCGGCTGACCATCTCCAGAGTCGTCCGGCGGTCCTCGGAACTGGCGGAAATGTCCAGGAATACCAGCTCGTCAGCGCCGTCGGCGTCGTATCGGGTGGCCTGCTCGACGGGGTCGCCCGCATCCCTGAGCGACTGGAAATGCACCCCCTTCACCACCCGTCCGCCGGCCACATCGAGGCAGGGAATGATTCGCCGGGCTAGCATACCCGAAGTACGTCGTCGATGACCCCGGCGTGCCCGCTCCGTAAGACCGCCACGATGTCCTCCAGCGCGCGGCGCTCCCGGGGCCAGGCGAAGCGGGCTTGCGCCGCAGCCGGGGTGAGCCACTCGAACTGGTCGTGCTCGGATCCCAGCCGCACCCTGGCTTCCGGACTCACGAAGGCGGCGAACACCGGCACCAGGGCGACTTCATCGAGGCGGTGCTGATAGAACGACTCCACCCGGCTCACGTTGAAGAGGTGCAGGGCGACCAGGCCGGTTTCCTCCTCCAGCTCCCGGACCGCCGCCTCGGCGGGACGCTCACCGCCCTCGATGTGTCCGTGCACCGTCTCCCACGAGCCGGGACAGCGGCCGCCGGTGGCCCGGCGCAGCACCAGGCTCTCCAGCGTAGCGTCGGCTCCCCGAAGGACGTACACGTCCACCAGCGAGACACGAACCGAGGTCACGGCTTCCACCGGGCGAATGCAGCCAGCAGCTCGATCCCCGCCTGCTGAGACTTCTCGGGATGGAACTGCGCCCCGATGACGGTCCCCCGCCCCACGAGGGTCGGAAAGATCCCACCGTAGTCACCGGTCCCCAGTACCGCCTGCTCGGGCAATTCGGTGGGATAGTAGCTGTGAACGTGGTAGAAGAACTGCGCCGCGTCGCCGAAGGCCGGCGCCAGCAGGGCGTGACCGCGTCCGGATTCGGTCAGGTCTACCCGGGCCCAGCCGACATGGGGAACGTGAAGGCCGTTGGAGAAGCGACGGACCCGGCCGGGAAGCAGCCCCAGACCTCGCGCTTCGGGAGCTTCCTCGCTCAGCTCGAAAAACAGCTGGAGGCCAAGACAGATGCCCATGACCGGCCGCCCCGCGCCGGCTACGTCCCGAACGGCCTGGCCGAGCCCGGTGGTTGTCAGCGTGCGCGATGCCTGCCCGAAGTTGCCCACTCCCGGTACCAGCACCCGGTCGGCCCGACGGACCTCGTCCGGATCGCTGGTGAGCGTGGCCTGGTGACCCCCGGCGGCGAGCGCGCGCACCACGCTGGCGAGATTGTTCACCCCGTAATCGACCACGGCGATCATAGCGTGCCCTTGGTGGACGGAACGCCCGTCACCCGGGGATCCAGCGCCGTCGCATAGTCCAGAGATCGGGCGAAGGCCTTGAAGGCCGACTCGACGATATGGTGTGGATTGTCTCCCCGGATCAGGTCGAGGTGTACCGTCAGACCCGCGTTGAGCACCAGCGCCCGGAAGAATTCCGGGGTGAGAAAGACATCGTAATCCCCCAGCATCTGCCACTTCGGAATATCGATGTGGTAGGACAGGTACGGCCGTCCGGAGACGTCCACCACACAGCGCACCAGCGCCTCGTCGAGGGGTACTATTGCGTCGGCATAACGGCGAATGCCGGCGCGGTCGCCCAGCGCCTGGGCGAGGGCCTGGCCGAGCACGATGCCGGTGTCTTCGACGGTGTGGTGCCCGTCCACGTGCAGATCGCCCCGCGCTTCGATCGTCAGGTCCAGCAGGCCATGACGAGCCAGCGCCTCGAGCATGTGGTCGAAAAAGCCAATCCCGGTTTTCACCTTGGCCTGGCCGGTCCCGTCCAGGTTCACCCGGACATGAAGATCGGTCTCTTTGGTTTTCCGGGTGATGTCGCCTACACGGGGCATAGTTAGTAAGAGTAAGAGCGTAAGCGGTGAGCGGTAAGCGGGCTGGCGAGGGCCGAGAAATTGCCCCGCTCACCGCTTACCAGTTTTTGAAATCTCTTTCAGTGCCTCGATCACCGCATCCATGTCCCCGGACGTCCCGATCGAGATCCGCAGGCACTCGGAAAGCTGCGCCGAGTCGGAGACGTCGCGGACGAGGATCCCGTAGTCATCCAGCAGCCGGCGGAAAAGCTCCTTCGCCGGCAGGGCCAGGGATCGGATCAACACGAAGTTGGCCGCCGTGGGGTACACGGTAAGCCCCCGCACGTCGCGCAAGTCGGCGACGAAACGGTCTCGGACTTCCACGATCTCCCGGGTCCGCGCGGCGAGCACCGGGGAATGGTCGAGCGCGGTCCGGGCAGCAGCCAGGGTCATGACGTTAACGTTGTACGGCAGTTTCCCCTTGGCAATCTCGCGCGCCACTGCCGGGTGAGCCAGCGCCAGGCCGAATCGCAGCCCGGCCAGGCCCAGCGCCTTGGAGAACGTCCTCAGCACCACGAGCCTCGACCAGCGCGCCAGCAGGTGGATGGCGCTGGGACCTCCGAAATCCTGGTAGGCCTCGTCGCAGATCACCAGAGCCTCGGTCTGAGAGAGGATCCGCTCGACTGCGCCGTCGGGCAGGGCCGAGCCGGTGGGATTGTTGGGAGAGTTGAGCACGATGACCCGGGCACTCTCGCGCCGCGCCGCCTCGATCAGGCCCTCCACATCGAAGGTGAAGCCCTCAGCGAGGGGCACCGGCACGTAGCGCCCCCCCAGCACCGCCGTCAGCAGCCGGTACAGCGAGAAGGTGGGGGAAGCGGCCACCACCCGGTCTCCGGCGCCGAGCACGACCGAGAGGGTGGACTGGATCAGCTCATTGGAGCCGTTGCCGACCAGCACCCCCTCGGCCACCCAGCCATAGTGATCCGCCAGACGCGCCAGCAGCTCGGGAGGCGCGAACTCGGGGTAGCGCTGCCACGGCTGGGCGGCGACCCGTTCGAGCACCTCCCGCTTCATGTCCGGCGGAAAATCGAAGGGGGATTCGTTCTGGTTCAGCTTGCGGCGGGCAGGCGGAGCGGCCAGGGTGTAGGCCGCCTGGGCCCGCACCGAAGGTTTGATCAGCGCCAGGCCATCCGAGGAATTCAGGGGGCGCGACGGCGGCCGAGAACCGCCTCGAGTCGGGCCGTCAGGGCGCGAGCCCGGAATGGCTTGGTGACGAAGTCGTTGGCCCCCAGCTCGAAGACCCGGACCTCGTTGTCCTCGTCGCCCTTGGCGGTGAGAACCATGACCGGGATCTCCCGGGTTGCCGGCCGCGAGCGAAGCTGCGCCAGCACGCCGTAGCCGTCGAGGCCCGGCAGATTCAGATCCAGGATGATGACGTCCGGCGCATGACGGTCCACCTCGTCCAACGCCTGGATCCCATCTCGCGCCTCGGCCACGGTGTAGCCCTCCCGCTGGAGCAGGTCCTTCATAACCCGCCGCAGCTGCTCCTCGTCTTCCACCAGGAGAACGCAGGCACCATGTCCCTTACCTTCACCGACTATCCCATCTATCTCGACCGGTGCCTCGAGCAGGTCCATGGAGAACTCGAGCGAGACCGGATCAGCGACAGACTCGGCCCGGGGCGCCAGGTGCGGGCCTGAGCCCCGGTTCGAGCGCGATGGCTTGCCCTTGGGCCTGGTGGCGGGGGCTGCGGCCGCTTCCTCGTGCGGTGGCTCGGTGACGCGGAGCAGCTCCTCGATGGTGGTTTCACCCGCGAGAACATGGCGGACTCCGCTCGCAAAGAGCGAGCGCATGCCTCCCGCCCGGGCTGCTTCGGCAATCCCCTCCGCCGCGGCCCCTTCACTGATTCGCCGCTCGAGCTCGGGACTCATCGTCATCACCTCGACGATGCTGAACCTGCCCCGGTAGCCGGTCATGGAGCACTCGCTACAGCCCACGGCGCTGTACAAACTCACCCCGGAGGGAATGAAGCGCTTGAGGCGCTCGCTGATGTCTTCGGTCATGACGACGCGGCAGGCGGGACAGATCCTGCGCATCAGCCGTTGGGCCACCACCCCGCGCAGCGCGGGCGCGATCTTGTAGGCCTCCATCCCGATGTCCACCAGGCGGGTGACCGCGTTGGGCGCGTCGTTGGTGTGGAGGGTGGAGAGGACAAGGTGACCGGTGAGCGAAGCCTGGAGGGCGATCTGCGCTGTCTCCTTGTCGCGGATCTCACCGATCAGCACGACATCGGGGTCCTGCCGCAGGATCGACCGCAGCGCCGAAGCAAAGGTGAGACCGGCTTTTTCGTTGACCTGGACTTGAACGATGTTGGCCCCCAGCCGGTACTCTACCGGATCTTCGACCGTCACGATGTTGACCCCCTCGCCCTGCACCACCCGGAGGGAGGAATAGAGCGTGGTGGTCTTACCGGAGCCCGTGGGGCCGGTGACCAGGATGATTCCTTCCTTCGAGCTCAGGAGCCCCCGGATGGCTTTGAGCTCGTCCTCGGCCATGCCGAGCGAATCGAGGCTGAGTGAGGTGGCCTTCTGGTTGAGGATCCGGATCACCACCTTCTCGCCCAGAGAGGCCGGAAGGGTGGAAACGCGCAGGTCGATGGCTTCTCCGTTGATCGAGACCCGGGCTCGGCCATCCTGAGGCCGGAGCCGGTCGGCAATGTCGAGGCCCGACATGATCTTTATTCGTGAGACCAGGGGAATGCCTGCGCTCCGCGGGATCTTCATGGCCTGGCGCAGCACCCCGTCAATGCGGTACCGCACCGCCACACCGCCCTCGATCGGCTCGACGTGGATGTCGCTGGCGCGGTTGGTGACTCCATCGGCGATCATCATGTCCACCAGACGCAGGATCGGACGCTGGCTGGCCTGCTCCGCGCTGGCAACGCTCTCCTCTTCCTCCTTGATCTGCTCCACCTCGAAGTCGCCACTGATCCCTTCGAGCAGCCGGGAGACGACGGTATCCGTCTCCCGATAGAGCTCATCCAGCTTCTCCCGGATCCTGGAGGGTGAGCCGAGCAGCAGGCGCACTTCGCGGCCGGTGGCGAAGGCGAGCATCTTCTCGGCGTCGATGTCGAATGGGTTGGCGGTGGCCACTTCGAGGTAGGAATCGGTCTGTCGCACCGGGACCACATTGAACCGCCGCGCCACCTGCTCGGGCACGGCGGAAATGAGCTTGACGTCGAGCTTGCTTAGGTCGGCAATGGTAAAACGGAAACGAGTGGCGATAGCACCGAGGATCTGCTCGTCACTGGCCAGCTTCCGCTGCACCAGAACCTCCCAGAGAGACACGTCGGGCCCCGCTTCACCCCGTAGTCCGGGTACGGCGTCCGGAGGCAACAGACTTTCGAGGGAGGGCACCAACCATTCATCGGTGAACTGCATGACGACTCAGTAATGGTGAGGAGCGGACAGAACGGGCAATTGGGGGAGCCAGCGGAAAGATAAGAAGGTCACAGCAAGCCCCACCAGTCCCGATTGATGTCCACTGTCACCCCCACACCGCCGTCCCGGAGTCCCACGCCGGCCTCGACCCGAAGGATGCGCATGAACCACTCCAGCGCCAGGCCGGCAACCGGGCGGATGCCGGCACTGCGGCCCCAGGGCAGGCCCGGCAGCGGCTGTGCGGCGTATCCGGCGGAGACGAAGGGGGCCAGGGTCAGCCGCCGTCCGGTGGACGCGAAAGAGCCCAGGCTCAGCGCCGGCGCGGGCACCTCGAAACGCCACTCCAGGTGCGCCAGGGCGACGCTCCTGCCGCCGTACGCCCGGAATGGCTCACCAACGAGAGTACCGCGGCCCCCGATCGCGAAGCTGCGATGCGGCGGCAGACGCTCACTGCCGGCGCCGACGTACACCCGCGACAGGAGGTCGCCGCCGCCCAGCCCGGTGAGCCATCGGCCGGACGCCGTGGCGCGGATATAGTCGCCCGACCCCTCGCCCAGCTCCAGCGCCAGCCGGCCCTGAAGGTCCTGCCGCACCGCGATGCCGCCGCTGGCACGCTCCAGGCTGAGGCGGGCCACGCGATAGGTGCCGGATCCAAGGGGTGGATTGGCGCGGTAGCTGCCGGCCGCGGGCGAAGCCGCCACCGACACTGACTGGCTCTCTTCGATGCCCAGGCTCAGTCCCAGCGACGTACGGCCACCGACCCGTTGCCGCACCCCCAGCTCGGCTGTATGCAGGAGGACGTAGTCTCCATGATCGTCCCCCGCTTCCTGCGAGAGCAGCGAATTCACGACCGGCGCGATCACCGGCAGGTCGCTGAAGTCCACCACCCGGCGGGACACGCCGAGGCTCAGAGCCGTGGCGCCCACGCTCAACCCCGCCGTGAGCGAGCCGCCCAGCCGGTGGTCCGCCGTGCCATAGGAAATAGCCGGGCGCAGGTGGACCCGGGTCCCCGCGAGGCCGGCTACACCCCCAAATCCCAGCGTGAGGCCCTGCACCCGGTTCACCCGGATGAGGTCGCTGACCGAGCCCGCGGCGAGGCGCTTCGAGGACAGACCGCTCAGGGCTCGGGAGCCGGCCAGCCGTTCGACCTCGGCCCGGAGCGCGTCCATGTCCTGCCGGTTGACCGGCGGCGCCACGTCCGCGATTGCTTGCTCCAGTGGCTCCGACCAGGTGGAGTCGGCGGGGCGGGGGTGCAACAACCCACCGATCGCGGGCCCCTGAAACAGGCTGGGCGGAATGTCGCGGTTGAGGTCGTAGTCGCCGATCTCCCAGCGGCCGCGGATGATGCCCCGGGCCGGAAAATCGAGCCAGGTCACCCGCCGCCGGATCTCGACCTCCTGGCGCCGCGGCAACCAGTACCGGTGCTCGTACAGCGCGCTCTCCAGCACGATGCTGATGTCCTCCACCTGGCGGTCGAGATACGCCGCCGGAGTGAAGCTGAAGCGAAACCGGACCAGCTCGGCGGTGGCAACGTCGATGGACAGAATGCCGACGACCAGGGGACGGCCGAAGGAGCGGGGCCGAACCTGCACCTGGTAGACCGTGACCTCGCCGTCGGCAGTGTGAATCGCGAGCGAATCGTACAGCGCGTAGTCGTACTCCTCGAGGCCTTGGGGCGACAGCGGGTGAACCGCATCGCGCACCTCGTCGCCGTCGCCGATCCGGATCCGGTCGCCGAAATTGTTGGTGACGATTCCCAGGTGGTCGCGGTGGTAGTTGATGTCGGTGGGCAGGAAGGTGCCGTCGCGCCACCCGAGGATGACCTGCTTGCTACGGTCCGGGGCTCGCCAATACACTTCCACTTCCAGCTCATCCGCTTTGACCAGACGAGGCGGCTGGGTCAAGCCCTCGCCGACCTGGGCCAGGAAAAACACGAAGCCGTGGGCCCGTGCCCGGTAGCTCCTGAGCCCCGAGTCGCCCTGAACCACCAGCCGCCGCTCCACCGCTCGATCGACCAAGGCGCGGGTGGCGGGAGAGTTCCAGGTCTGAGCAGTGAGAGGTCTAACCGTGAGAGGTGAGAAGTGAGAAGTGAGAAGGATAGCCGCCACAACCATCGAGACCGGGCAGGAAAACACTCTTCTCCTGGAGATGTTCCTGCTTTTCACTGCTCACCACATATTCTGTCGAGACACCTTTTCACTTCTCACCTCTCACTTCTCACTTGATGACTGGCGCAATATCCCGGGTGCTCGCGGGCTGGGCAACCTCGCTCCTCATCGGCTCGCTGCACCTGGTTGTGGCCTGTGGCGGCCGTGCGGCTTCGGCGCCGGAGCGCCCGGCCACCCCGACGGCGCCCAGGACGCTGCCGCTGGCGCGGCTATTGGTGCTGGAGACTTCCGGCTCTCCACCGCCGGACACCTCGGTGACCTTCACCACCGGCACTCCCCGGGTCATCGTCATCTACCATTCCGGAGAGAGCATCGCCTTCGCCCGGCTGAGCTTCCAGCCCAGCGCCTTTGGTGACAGCGGGCGCAGCGTGCAGGTCGATGTCCATCCCCGGCCCGGCATTTACGGGCTGGATTTCACCACCAGCCTGCCGTTCAGGAGCGAAGCCGCGTCGGTGACGTTCGAGTACTCCCGGTATTTCTCCGCCCCGGCCCGTGCCCGGCAGGCCCACGGCAGCGACGTGGCGTTCGAACGGGTGCTCACCGTGGGGAGGCTCCTGCCCGACAATCAGGTCGAATTGGTTCCTTCGACCAGGCCCGCAGCCGACAACCTCCAGGCTGCACTCCCTGCCGCCGGCAGCTACCTCGTGGCCGGCCCGCAATGAGCGCGGGCTTCGACCTGTTCGCCGAACGCGCCCGGGGCGGAGGGATGGTACCGGTGATCCGCCAGGTGGTGCTGGATGGCGATACCCCGGTTACCGCGTTCGCCAAGCTGCATCGGGGACCGTACGGGTTCCTCCTCGAGTCCCTGGAAGGAGGAGAGCGCTGGGCCCGCTACACCTTTCTGGCAACCGACCCGCGTGAGGTGTATCGCTATCGGGGCCGGGAGTGCTCCCGCTGGTCCGAGGACACGGGGTGGGCGGTGGTCGAGACCGACATCGCGCCACTGGACCATCTGGGCCGCACCATGCGGCGGCACCCTCCGGTAGAGGTGCCCGGGCTGCCCCGGTTCACCGGAGGCGCGGTGGGCTACCTGGGGTACGACGTGGTCCGCACCATCGAGTCGCTCCCCGATGCGCCGCCCGACGACCGGGACCTCCCGGATGCGATTTTGATGGTGACCGACACGCTGCTGGTGCTCGATAACCTCTTCAACCGCGCCACGGTCATCGCGACCGTGGAAGTGCCCGCGGCTGCCGCCATCACGGAGCTGCGCCGGCTGTTCGACGAGGCTGAGACCAGGATCGAGTGCTGGCTGGAACGGCTGGCCACGCCGACCACCAGCACACCACTGGAGATCGAGCCGCTGCCGCCGCTGCCCCAACCATCGGGGCCCTATCCTGACGATCGCTTTCAGGACGATGTCCGCCGGATCAAGGAGTATATCGGCGCCGGCGACACGTTTCAGACCGTTCTATCCCGCCGGCTCGATCTTCCGGCCCCGGACCCCTTTCTCACCTATCGCTACCTGCGCGCGCTCAACCCGGCGCCATATCTCTACTACCTCCACTGCGACGACATCCACATCATTGGCAGCTCGCCCGAGATCCTGGTGCGGGTCGAGGCCGGCGAGGTCACGCTTCGCCCCATTGCCGGGACCCGCCCCCGCGGTACCAGTCCGGAGCAGGACCGAGCGCTCGCCGCGGAGCTCGCCGCCGATCCCAAGGAGCGGGCCGAGCACCTGATGCTGGTCGATCTCGGCCGCAACGACGTGGGGCGGGTGGCGGAGTACGGATCGGTACGGCTGACGACCTTCATGGCCATCGAACGCTACTCCCATGTCATGCACCTGGTGAGCGAGGTGCGCGGGCGGCTTCGATCCGAGCTCGATGCCGTCGCGGCCCTGGCCGCCTGTTTCCCGGCGGGCACGGTCTCGGGTGCACCCAAGGTGCGCGCCATGGAAATCATCGACGAGCTGGAGCCGGTCCGCCGCGGTCCCTACGCCGGCGCGGTCGGGTACGTGGGGTGGGGTGCCCGGACGCTGGACACCGCGATCGCCATCCGCACCTGCGTCATGAAGGGGGGCCGGGCCTGGATCCAGGCCGGGGCCGGCATAGTGGCCGACTCGGACCCGGCGACGGAATGGCGGGAGACCGAGGCAAAGGCGAGGGCGGTCGTTTTGGCGTTGGCGTTGGCGGGGCGGAACGAGGGAACG
>JBDTTD010000014.1:0-18948 GCA_039930805.1 Gemmatimonadales bacterium
GGAGCACATCCGGAAGGCCGACCTGCTTCGGGGCGTCGACCTGTACGTGCGCCTGGCCTCCGACCTGCTCGCCCGCGAGTCCGCATGAGCCAGAAAATTCCCGTTGCGGTTCTCGGCGCCACCGGTACGGTGGGGCAGAAGTTCATTCGTCTGCTGGCCGATCATCCCTGGTTCGAGGTGACCGCCGTTGCGGCCTCCTCGTCCAGTGCCGGCCGCCGCTATGAGGACGTTGCTCGCTGGCGTGAGCCGGTGGCGATCCCGGCATCAGTGGCCGGCATGGTGATCCGGGAATGCACGCCTCCACTGCCGGCCCGCATCGTCTTCTCGGCCCTGGACGCCGAGGTAGCCGGCCCCATCGAGCAGGAGTTCGCGCGGGCGGGATCGTACGTGGTGACCAACACCCGCACCCACCGCATGGATCCCGATGTGCCTCTCCTCATACCGGAGGCCAACGCCGATCACCTGGCGCTGATCGATCGGCAACAGAAAGAGCGGGGCTGGAGCGGAGCTATTCTCGCTAACCCCAACTGCTCCACCGCGGCGCTGGCGCTGGCGCTGGCTCCGCTGCAACGGGCGTTCGGAGTCGAGCGGCTCTTTGTGTCGACCATGCAGGCAGTCTCCGGCGCCGGCTACCCCGGCGTTGCCTCGCTCGATATCGTCGGCAACGTCATCCCGTACATCGGAGGGGAGGAGGAAAAGATCGAGCGGGAGAGCCGCAAGATTCTCGGTACCTTCTCCAAGGGCGCGGTAGAGCCGGCGCAGTTCACCGTCAGCGCGCATACCAACCGCGTTGCCGTAGTGGATGGGCACCTGATGGCGGTCTCGGTGGGCCTGGGCCGCAGAGTGGGCCCGGACGAGGCACTGACCGTGCTTCGCGACTTTCGAGGAGCGCCGGTCGTAGCCGGCCTGCCCTCGTCGCCCAATCCTCCCATCGAGGTGGACGGCCGCACCGATCGGCCCCAACCCCGGCTCGACCTGGACCGGGGCGGCGGCATGGCAATTACGGTGGGCCGGGTACGGCCCTGTCCGATCCTGGATCTGCGTTTCGTCGCCCTGGGCCACAACACCGTGCGAGGGGCCGCCGGTCAGGGAGTGCAGATCGCCGAGCTGCTGGTGGCTGAAGGCATCACATGATCGTCGCCAAGTTCGGCGGCACCTCGGTGGCCGACGCGGAGGCGATCGGGCGGCTGATCGAAATCGTTCGCTCCCGGGCAGGCTCGCACCCGGTTGTGGTCGTTTCGGCCCTGGCTCGAGTCACCGATGCCCTTCTGGCCCTGGCTCGGCAGTGCGGGTCGGGAGATGGCGCAGGAGTCGATGCCACCATCGGCGCGCTGCTGGAGCGCCACGAGGGCATCGCCCGGGCGCTGCCGGGCTGCTCGGGGGCGATGGAACCTATCGCGACCGATGCCGCGGAGCTCCTCCGAGAGGTCACCGCCGCACGAGACCGGCGGCTTTCCCCGGCAGAGCTGGACGCGGTGGCCGGACGGGGCGAGCTCTGGAGCTCTCGGCTGGTGGCGGCGGCGATGTCCGGAGCGGGTCTCACGGCCGACTGGATCGACATCCGAACCATCCTGGTGACGGACGGCCGCTTCGGACGAGCCACTCCCTATATCCAGGTGTTGAACCAGCGGGCTCGAGACCGCCTGAAGCCGCTGGCCGAGTCCGGGCGCATTCCGGTGACGCAGGGCTATATCGGGGCCACTGCCACCGGAGTGGCGACCACGCTGGGGCGGGGCGGCTCGGACTTTACCGCTGCGCTGCTCGGTGCCGCGCTCGACGCCGAGCGGGTAGAGATCTGGACCGATGTGGACGGATTGATGACCGCCGATCCGCGAATCGTTCCCTCGGCTCGAACGCTCCCCGTGGCGAGCTACGAGGAGGCGGCCGAGCTGGCCACCTTTGGCGCCAGGATTCTGCATCCGGCCACTGCCCTGCCTCTGGCCCGCGCCGGCATCCCTATCGTGATCCTCAACTCCAGGCACCCGGAGCGCTCGGGAACCACCATAGCGCCGCAGGCCGAGCTGGAGCCGATGGGCGATTCACCGATCCGGTCGATCTCGTGGAAGCAGGGCATTACGGTGGTCAACATCCGGGCGCCGAGGATGCTGGGCGCCTACGGTTTCCTGCGTGCCCTCTTCGAGGTCTTCGAGCGTTACGAGACCGTCGTGGACGTGCTGGCCAGTGGAGAAGTCAGCATCTCTATCACCATCGAGGACCGGTCTCGACTGGGCGAGATCGCCCGTGACCTCGCCGAACTGGGTGAGGTCTGGATCGAAGAGCGCCGGGCGATCATCGCGATCGTGGGCGTGGGGCTGCGGCACACACCGGGACTGGCGGGACGGGTCTTCAACGCCGTGTGGCCGGCGAACGTCGAGATCATCTCCCAGGGTGCGTCGGCCATCAACATGACCTTTGTAGTCAAGGAAGCGGACGGCCCGGACGTCGTGCGGCGTCTGCACCAGGAGTTCTTCGGGTCATGCTGAGGAAAGTCGCGAGTCATCAGTCGCGAGTCGTGACGCCTTGCTGTTGCCCTGACTTTGGGACTCGTGACTCGTGACTCGTGACTGACATGCGCATCGCCATCGTGGGAAACGGACGTATGGGAAATGCCGTGGCCACTCTCGCGACGCAGCGGGGCCATAGCATCCATACGGTCGTCGAGGCCAGCGACAACGTCGGCGGGCGGGCGATGACGCGCGAGCGGCTGGCGGGAGCCGATGTCGCCATCGAGTTTACCAGGCCGGAAGCTGTCGTCTCCAACCTTGAACGCCTGATCGAGCTGGGAATCCCTACCGTCACCGGCACCACGGGATGGACCGCGGCACTGCCTCGGATCACCGCCCTGGTCGAGGCCCGCCGAGGAGCGCTGCTGCACGCCGCCAATTTCTCGGTTGGGGTGCACCTCTTCCTGCGTGCGGCCCGGGAGCTGGCGCGGAATTTCAGCGGCCGCCCCGAGTTCCTGGCCTCCATCCGGGAGGAACACCATGCGACCAAGCTCGACACTCCCTCCGGGACCGCACTCCTGCTCCAACGCCGGCTGAGCGAGGCGGATGCCTCCCGCTCCTTTCCCATCTCATCCGTGCGGATCGGGACGGTTCCAGGGAGGCACACGCTCACCTACGAGGGACAGCACGAGTCCATCTCTCTGGGTCATGTGGCGCGCGACCGGCAGGTATTCGCGGCCGGCGCATTGGCTGCCGCCGAGTGGCTGCCCGGAAACGCCGGCGTCTTTACCTTTGAGCACCTGCTCTTCGGAGAGACCGCATGACTCGCCTCCAGGGATGCGGCACCGCGCTGGTGACCCCATTCACCGAGTCCGGACCGATCGATTTCCCCGCGCTCCGGGCCCTGGTGGACTGGCAGATCGCTGAAGGAATCGACTTCCTGGTGGCTTGCGGCTCGACCGGCGAGGCACAGACGCTGGATGACACCGAGCGGCAACGGGTGGTTGCGGCGGTGGTAGAGGTCGCGGCGGGCCGAGTGCCGGTGATGGCCGGCGCCACCAGCAACGACACCGCACGGGCAGTGGAAGAGACCCGCCGAATGTGCAACGTTGGAGTCGACTACATCCTCAGCGCCACGCCGTACTACAACAAGCCCACCCAGGAAGGACTGTACCGCCATTTCACCGCTGTCGCCGATGCCACAACCAGGCCGTTGTGCCTGTACAACGTGCCCGGGCGCACCGCGGTCAACCTCCAGCCCGCTGTGGCACTCAAGCTTGGACGGCATCCCAACGTCATGGGTATCAAGGAGGCGAGCGGGGACCTCAAGCAGGTGATGGAGATCCTGAGCGAGCGCCCGGAAGACTTTACGGTCCTGTCAGGAGACGACTGGCTCACCCTTCCGGTCATCGCGGCCGGCGGCGACGGACTGATCTCGGTGGTGGCGAACGAAGTCCCCGGTGCCATGACCGCCCTGGTCCACCTGCTGCTGTCGGGAAACCTCGAGCAGGGTCGGGCCTGGCACTACCGGCTTCTGCCGTTGATGGACGCCAACTTTCTGGAGACCAATCCCGCCCCGGCCAAGGCCGCGCTCCACCTGATGGGCCGGATTCAAAACGTACTGCGGCTCCCACTGCTTCCCGTGAGCGCATCGACCGGTGCGGCGCTGCGCACTGCGCTACGAAGCGCTGGGGTAGCGGATGTCTAAGAAGGGACAGCGGGACAGCGGGGCAGCAGGGCGGCCGAGCTCAGACATTGAGCTGCGCGGAGCCATTGAGCGGTACGCAGAAAGTGTTACTCCCGGAGAGGAGGCCCGGGCACTGGAAGCCTTCCAAGAGCTGAAGGCGGCGCTTAATGCCGGAACGGTGCGCGCCGCCGAGCGGGGTGCGGACGGACAATGGCGGGCCAATGCGTGGGTAAAGGCCGGCATCCTGCTCGGCTTCCGGCTGGGACGCATCGGGCCGGCCGCGACCGGCGGGCCGTTTCCCTTTTATGACAAGGACACGTTCCCGCTCCGCGCGATCGGGCCCGACCAAGGCGTCCGCATCGTCCCCGGCGGCTCCGCCATCCGCGACGGCTGCTACATAGGGAGTGCAGTTATTTGCATGCCGCCCATGTACATCAACGTCGGGGCCTACGTGGGGGAGGGGACAATGGTCGATTCTCACGCTCTGGTAGGCTCCTGCGCCCAGATCGGCCGCCGGGTGCATCTGTCGGCGGCAGCTCAGATTGGGGGTGTCCTGGAGCCTGCTGGCGTCCTACCCGTCATCATCGAGGACGAGGTGCTGGTCGGCGGGAACTGCGGCATATATGAGGGGACGGTGGTCCGGGAACGGGCGGTGCTGGCCCCGGGCACCATCCTCACCGGCGGGACCGCGGTGTTCGACCTGGTCCGGGACCGGGTCTACCGCCGGGAGGGGGATCAGCCGCTCGAGATCCCGGCCGGCGCGGTGGTGGTCCCCGGAACCCGGCCGGTGAAGTCGGGGGCCGGTGCCGCCGCGGGCATCGGACTCTACACCCCGGTGATCGTGAAGTACCGGGACGAGAAGACCGACACCGCGGTGAGACTGGAAGAGCTGCTGAGATAGGAATGATCGCCCATACCCACTATCTCTGGTTCGAGACCAAGCGCCGCCAGGAGATCATCGACATCACCGACGAGGTCGCCGAGCAGGTGCGCGTGAGCCGGGTGCGAGAAGGGATCGTCCTGGTCTCGGCCATGCACATCAGCGCCTCGGTCTTCGTGAACGATTACGAATCGGGGCTATGGCAGAGGTGATCGTCCCGATCACCACCGGCAAGCTGGATCTGGGACCCTGGCAGCGGGTGTTCTACGGAGAGTGGGACGGGCAGCGACGAAAGCGGGTGGTGATCAAGGTGTTGGGGGAGTAGGGGAACGAGCAAAGCCAGGGTAGCCGTACCGTGGCTACCCTGGCTTTGCTCTTAATGCCTATTTACTTCAGACCGTCTTCGATTCGGTGTTACCGCCCGCGACCTCTGCCATGATCAGTGGGACGGCGATTGCCATCTTCATGCCCACGACCCGTATCTCCCTTGTCGGAGTGTTTCGGGAAGTGGAATAGAGCCTCACGGGTGCTGCCATCCGGCAAGGCAACCACCAGTTTGCGGCAGGTTCCCGCCCATGCCGAGCTGGTCTTCCAGATGTAGCTGTACCTGCTGCCAACCACCCGCAAACGGCTGGCGGAGGCATTCACCTGCAACTCGACCGACTTCTCGGGCATGTTCGAGCTGCACGCCGCTGCAACCGACGTCGGTGCACCCGCCTGCAGGACCCGATTTCCGCTACCCTGGACTTCGATGGAGTAGCTCACCGGAATGGCGCTCCCTGCCGTCACCCGGTTGACTACCGGCAGGTTACGCACCGGCAGGAAGAAGCCTCGGAAAATGATCGTCGGAGCCGGCGGCGGTGCCTCGACCGCCAGGACCGTAATGGTCACGGTCTTGATTACCCGGGTGTAATTGCCGTCTGCCGAGATGAATTCCACCGACAGCGGCTGGGCCGCTCCGGCCGGCAATATGCTGCCCCAGGCCGGCAGGTAAGTGAAGTTATGCAGCAGAGCAGCGCCCCCGATACCAGTCGCGGTGGCGTTCAGCTGCGTGGAGCCAAGCGCAGTGCCGGCGGTGATGGCCGCCGGTGTGGCCCATTGGACAACGGGCACCGCCGGGCGAATCGTCAGCGTCCCGGCAGTTGCCGGGGCCTGGTAATTCGGATGATCGAGCGTCACCAGCACCTGGTACGTCCCAGCATTGATCGGCTGGGGCACCGGCGAGCCGGCCAGGGTATACGTCACGGTCAAGCCACTCAACTGTGCTGGGTTGGTGGTCACATCGGCCTGCTTGACCGTGCCGTCATAAGTGAAATCGGTGCCAACGGTGATCGTCGCCAGCGCCTTGGCAATATTGAACGACCGCTCTACATCCGGAGCGAAGGTGTACACGTTGTTGCCCGGCTGCTGGGCAATGACGGTGCACGAGCCAGCGCCGGTGATCGTGACGGTGCTTCCCACAATCATGCAGTCCCCGCTTATGACCAGGCTCACCGGCAGACCCGAGCTGGCCGTGGCAGTGACCGTAAAGGCAGGATCCCCGTAGGTCTTGTCGGCCAGGGGGTTGAACGCAATGGTCTGGGGCAAGGTCTGCGCTTCATCGCAGAGGTCTCCGATGCCGTCGCCATCTGTATCGGCCTGGTCGGCATTGGCTACCAATGAGCAGTTGTCATCAGCGTCCAGCACTCCGTCTCCGTCATCGTCCGGGTCGCAGGGGTCACCCATCGCGTCCCCGTCCGTGTTCAGCTGGTCGGGGTTCTCGATGTAGGCACAGTTGTCGTTGCCGTCGAGAATGCCATCGGCATCGCTATCGAGGGTTCCACTGCCCGGAGTGCCCGCCGACCCTGACAGCCAACGCACCGCGTTGACATACAGCTTCTGGGCGTTGGCATCCTCCAGGGTGTGGCGATCTGCTTGAAGGTCAGCGTAGTTCGGCGCAAAGCTGAAATTCACGACTTTGCCGCTCCCGAACTGGCTGGCAATCACGGCCGGCCCTCCGCTGGGAACCTGCATGAGCACGACCATCGACGGGTCATTGCCCAGCTTCGGAGAAGCGTCGTGCCCATCCGCCTGGATGGTGAACGAGGAAGGAAGCCCCGCGAGAAGCGGATGGCTCTCCTGTCCGGGCACCGTGTTGTAGGTGACCTCGCACTGCCCGCAGCTTTCCGACTCGTCCGCGCCGGCACCGAGCAGCACCAGCGCCGACATCTCGGACTGCTGGCTCACCACCTCTTCATACCCGTTCCACTGGGCGCCCACAAAGCCGCCGCCGTTCGAGACGAACGTCTTCAAGGCGCTCTGCGCGCTCGAAGGCAGGGGTACGTTGTAGGTAAAGCCATTCAGGTGGATCACCACATCATATCCATCAAGGGACGGATTGGCCCCATACCAGTTGTACTCGGGGGCACGCTTGACGCCCACGTGGAAGCCCGCGTTGACGATGCTGTTGGCCAGTGCCGTCGTGCCAGGACCATCGACGTCGGCCAGAATGAGCACCTTGGGGCCGCTACCCGGCGGCAACAGCGCCGATGCCGTGCCCAGCAACGACCGGGACATGGCAGCCCGCATGGCGGACGCTATCGGGCCGGACTGACGGGCCTTGCTGGCGAGGTTCGGGTGCACCCAGATCGGCGCAGCCGAGGGTTCCCTGCCGGGAAAGGCAGGAGCCGTGGGCTGCTCGGTGCACGCGTTCACGCTCGCAACGATGGCCAGAAGAAATGGCAGGAGGTGCCGTGCCCGACGGCGATGCGGGTACAGAGTGGGGGTGCGTGGGCCGGTCATATTACCTCCATGCCGCGAAGGTGGAACTACGGTTAAATGCCCTCTCGTTGAGCGTTAACTGATTCAGACTCCGGGGACCCGTAAAAACCTGTTGGACACTCTTTCCCTTGGACCTGTACGAACCTGGTGTTGGTTCTGCTTAGTGTGCTATGCGCCTGGCAGCCGGCTTCTTCACCGGCGCTTCTTTATGAGATGGTACCGCTTTCCTGGCCAGCGCCGCCGGCTCAGGGGCCTTCAATACGAAGGTGGCGCGGGCTTCAGTGCCTTTCACCGCCGCCAGAAGAGTTCGCTCACCAACCTTGGAGCTCGGCGTCCAGCGAGTGTGCGCCCGACCGCGAGCATCGGTCATCACTCGAGCCGGGCTGACGCTCCCGAACCTGCTGCTGAAGACGACCGGTTGATCGGCCACGGGGTTGCCGTAGGCATCGGTCAAGTCGGCATCCAGAGACTGCACCGCGCGATTCGCCGTACCCGCCTTCGGCTCCACGAACGCCAGATTGGCCGGCGCGGCTGGCCGGGCCCGGGCGGAGATCTCAACCGGTCGCTCGATACCCTCTACCCGCGCGCTCATTCGGTGCAGCCCGGCCGTGCGTCCCAGGGTCCACGACACCATGGCTCGGCCGGTTGAATCGGTGGTCTGGATGCTGTCGTCCACGCTGCCCTGTGCCGGCAGCAGGCTGACGGCGACTCCCGGCACCGGGTTCTTCGCCCGATCGAGCACGCGCAGCTCGACCGGCGGCTTCAGCACCTGGCTCACCGACCCCTCGCGCTTGCTGACGGCCACCAGGGCGACCGTAGCCGCCCGTCCCGCCTGAGCCGTGGCTTTGACCACGAAGCGTGGTACCGCGCGCGGGCTCCCGACCTGCAGGTATGCCCGCTGGGCTCCCGATTTCGGTCCCAGGGTCCAGCGGCTTCGGGCCTCGCCCAGTGAGTCGGTTCGTGACTCGGATGCGACGATGCTTCCGTCGTCATCCGCCGACCACGCCACCGGAACATCCGCCAGGGCCACGCCGCTGGAATCCGTCACCCGAACGACCACTGGGTCCGGCAGAGCTCCCCCGGCCGGGCCTTCGAGATTTCTACTCACCTGTGCCAGCCGGGTGTTGGCACCGACCGGCTCCGCTTCGGCAGTGACGATCGTATGGCTGGCCACGCCATCGGCGCTGACCGTCAGCGACTGCCGCCCCGGGGTCCCGGCGAGCGTCCACGTTGCCCGGACGATGCCCTGGGCGTCGGAGTTGCCGGATCGCGGGTCGGTCTCTCCGGCACCTTCCAGGAGAACGAACTGGACCGGGACCCCTTCGATCGGCCTGCCGCTGCGGGACACCACCTGAATCGCCACCGGGTTGGCTACCCGCCGTCCCGCCGGTGCGCGCTGTCCGTCCCCGCCGAGCAGGGTCAGCGATGCGGGCACCGGATATACTTCCGCGAGCAACTGGGCAACCATGCCCTCGTGCACCGCGGTGAAGATCGTCCGCCCGGGAGCGGTGCCGGTCACGTTACCCACGCTGTCCACCGCAGCCACCGACGGATCGGCGGAACGCCACCGGACAGCCAGCCCCAGGATCTTTTGCCGCCGCCCGTCGGCCACGTACGCTACGGCCTGTCCCCGATCGCCTTCCGGAACCCGGAGTACCGAGTCACCCACGATGCGGATCTCTGTGGGGCGTTGACGCACCACCACCTGGGACTTGGCGACCTTGCCGCCGACCGTCACCATGATTGCGGCCGACCCCGCGCTGCGCGCCAGGACCGTTCCGGCGCTGTCCACCGAGGCCACCACGGAGTCGCTGCTGCTCCAAACCGTCGGCGCACCGGGCAGCGCATTGCCCCGCGAATCCTTGGCGATAACTGCCAGCTGCAGCGTGTCTCCGATGGCCCGGGCGGTGTCCAGGCCGGGGGAGATACCCACCCAGCGCACCATGCCCGCCGCAATCGGCCGCGACGAATCCGGCTCCAGCTGGGCCTTGATCGAATTCGAGTCGGAGAGGATCGAGGCCAGTCCTGCTCCGATCGAGATGATGCCCGCCGCCCACCGCCAGAGATGGCTGAACACCGGGCGGAAGGCTTCCTTGATCGCGGGCTTTGCGGCAATAGCCGGCCCCGGTTTACTCCATCCGGTCACAAAGTGGCACCCTTTCTTCGCCGGCCATCTCGCCCCCGTCGGTCCGGGGGAACTCGGTCGCCGCCAGTCTGCCTACGAACACCACACAGCTCCGCCCTGGACGCGCCTGGTGGGTGGCCTTCGCCCGCCAGCCACTGGCTGTCACACCGAGGATCTGGATCCTGACGCCCGGTTCCAGTGTCACCCGCAACGCCTCCACCGAGCTAGCGAAGCCCGGGTGCGTTGCGCGGTACTTGTCCTGCGCCGCCACCACGCTCCTCAGGCTGGACTTGAGGACCGAGGCCGGCGTCGACTGCCAGGTAGCGTTCGCGCTCTGGGCCGGGGCCATGTCGGCAACACCCCAACTCAGTGCGAGCACGAGACCGTAGATGTGTCGGGCCCGAACCATAGATTCCTCCCGCGTCGAAACCGGCCGAGAAGATGTATGTCCTATTCTCGGAAGGAGGATAGGTTCTCACAAGTCATAGAAATGCGACGGTGTCAACTAGCTATGCGTGAGAGTTTTGTCCTACAGGCAGGAATTGATGCAACTGTGTCCAGGATAGAAGCATGCGGTGCTGCAGGAAACTGCAGACCGATTTTGGGGTCTGGTCACATGAGCCGGTATTTCGGCCCACTGCCTCCTTCGCGGGGAGTCCACCGGGGACCGAGCACATCGGTTGCCTTGCAGTCCACACAGTTGGGCGGGTTCACCCGGAGCTCGTCGCCCACCCGCTCATAGACTCCTGCCGGGCAAAGGTGAGCATAGAAATCGGCGACTGCCGGAGAAATGTCGCGGCCGACCAGCAGGTGGGAGGGAATCGTGTCGCGGGTGGCGTTGCCCGATTTGAACACCGCATCGAGCTTGCTGAAGGTGAGCAGGTTGTCCGGCGTAAAGGGACGTTCGGGCGTGATTACGCGGGGGGCCGAGGCGTCGTCCTGCATGTCGATCTTGCCGCCGGGGAAGCGCCCGCCGGTAACCGTCATCAGGCCCGCCTTTGCACCACCGACGAAAAAGCCGTCCTTGAAGGCCAGGCGCATGTTGCGGGTCCGGTACAGGTCGCTCGCGATGTAGCTCTCGTTGACCATCGTATCGTAGGAGGCGAGCGCTGACGCCGAGGCGGCTCCCGGCTCTAGGGCCGAGTATGCCGCTCGCGCGGCGTAGATGCCGGACTGCATGGCGTAGTGGATGCCCTTGAGCGAAGGGACGTCCACGAACCCCGCGGCATCCCCAACCATCAGAATGCCCTCCCCGTATCGTCGCTCGGGAAGGGAGTAATAGCCACCCTCCGGGATGGTCTTGGCCCCCCACTCGAGCAGATGGCCGCCCTCGAGGTGCTGGCGAAAGAACGGATGCAGCTTCATCTGCTGAAGCAGCTGGTGTACATCGAGATTGGCCGGGTGATAATCCAGCCCGACCACCAGCCCAATCGCGATCTGATTGGGACCTAGGGGGTACATGAAGCTTCCCCCGAACGCATCGGTCGGGAGCGGCCAGCCCAGCGTGTGGACCACCCGATCCAGTGGCTTCGGAGTCTCCCACACCTCCTTCACCCCCAGGGCAAACAGCTGGGGGTTGGGCGAACCGATCTGTTGCCATTGGCGGTAGGCCTGGGACAGCGAGCCGCGGGTGCCTTCGGCGATGACCGTAATCCGGGCGGTAAGATCCGTCGGCTCGGCATAATCGCCGGTGGGCTGCCCGCTCCGGTCCAGGCCCGAGGGAGTGGTGCGCACGCCGCGAACCGCATTGCCGTCCGCCAGCAGACCACCCACCGGGAAACCGGTGAACAGGTTGATGCCGAGCCCCTCGGCTCGCTCACCCAGCCAGCGGACGATCTCGCAGATCGACGCGGTGTAGTAGTTCTTGTTGTGCATGGTTGGCGGCGTCGGAATACGCTGTGCCCGGCGCTCGGTCAGGAAGTACACCGACTCGGCTTCCACCGGCTGGCGAAATGGAAGGTCTCCGACCGCAATGTCAGGAAACAGCTCCCGAAAGGCGCTGGGGTTTACCACCGCGCCCGATAGATTGTGCTCGCCCAGGCTTCCCGCTTTTTCCAACACGGCGATGTTGAGGTCGCTACCGCCCAGGCGGGCAAGCTCGATGGCACAGGAGAGTCCGGCCGGCCCGGCTCCCACGATGACCACGTCCATCTCGATGGCCTCTGAGCCGGGCGGATCGCGCAGAATCAGGGTGTCGAGCGGAAGCTCTCGCTGGTGGCGGATCGGGAGGATTACTGGCAAGGTAGTGCGCTCCTGGGGGGTCGGAAGACGAGTGGAACTTAGATTAGACCCATGGACCTAGCCAAGGCAACGCAAGACCCGTGGGTGTGGGGCCAGCTGACCCTGTTTCTCCTGATCGGCCTCGGTGCTCCGCTCATGCCACGGCATGTCGATCTGGGCGCAGCGGATTCCTTCCTGAACCGGATCGATCCAGACTGGATCCGCTGGCTTGGGGTAGTGGTGATGGCGCTGGGCGCCTCGGTGCTGGCCTGGGGCATCCGATCGCTGGGGAGGAATCTGACGCCCGGCACCGAGCCCCTCTCGAACGCCGAGCTCATCACTACTGGAGCCTATGCTCACTTACGGCACCCGGTTTACGCCGGTGTGGTGCTGCTCCTAGCGGGCTACACCCTGGCCTGGAGCAATTGGACGCTCGGCGTCGTGGTGGGGTTCGTTGCCTTGCAGTATTTCCAGGCGAAGGCGGGTGTAGAGGAGAGGTGGATGATGGAACGATTCCCCGGGTATGAGGCCTATATGCGGCAGGTACCGCGGCGAGTGCTCTAGATGACCATTCCAGGCTTCCGATCGGTCCCCTTCACCGGGGTCATCTTCGTCATGGCTGAGGCCGCAAACCGCGGCTATCGCTACGGACACCCGGATTGGTGCAACCTCGGCCAGGGACAGCCCGAGACCGGGTCGCTTCCGGGATCGCCGCCGCGGGTGAGCCGGGTCGATATCGGACCTGGCGACCAGGACTACGCCCCGATTCCGGGGCTGTGGGAGCTGCGGCGAGCGGTGGCCGAGCTGTACAACGAGCTCCACCGCAAGGGCCGGTCATCGCAGTACACCGAGCGCAACGTGTGCATCTGCGGCGGGGGGCGGGCATCCCTGACTCGGGCAGTGGCCGCATTGGGAGAGGTGAACCTGGGCCACTTTCTCCCGGATTATACCGCCTACGAGGAGCTCCTGGACATCTTCAAGCTGTTCACGTCGATCCCCATCCTTCTCGAAGGTCAGACGGGGTACCACTTCGGCCTCGACGAGCTCCGCCGGGAGATCACCGGACGGGGGCTCTCCGCGCTGCTGCTCTCCAACCCGTGCAATCCAACCGGCAAGGTGATCCAGGGCCCCGAGCTGGAGAGCTGGGTGGGGGTAGCACGCGAGCTGGGCTGCTCTCTTCTGATCGACGAGTTCTACTCCCACTATGTCTGGGACGGCTCCGACCAGGATTCTGGTCTCGTGTCCGCTGCCCGCTACGTGGAGGATGTAGACACCGACCCGGTGGTGCTTTTCGATGGCTTGACCAAGAACTGGCGCTATCCCGGCTGGAGGTGCTCATGGATTGTGGCGCCTCAGGCCGTCATCGAGGCGGTCGCGAGCAGCGGCTCATTCCTCGATGGTGGTGGCAGCAAGCCCTTGCAGCGATCGGCCATCCCGCTGCTGGCTCCGAACCTGGTGCGGGCGGAGACCGGGGCCATCCGCCGGACGTTCCTCAGGAAGCGGGACATCCTCAGCCAGGGACTGAAACAGGCAGGCGTTCGCTTCGATGTCGAGCCGGAGGGGACCTTCTACTGCTGGGGTGACGTCTCCGCACTCCCAAATGCGATCAACGATGGCATGTCGTTCTTTCGTGCGGCGCTGGAACGCCAGGTCATCTGCGTGCCCGGAGAGTTTTTTGACGTGAATCCAGGGAAGCGCCGAAGCGGACGCCCCTCACGCTTCCGCCACTACGTGCGGTTCTCGTTCGGACCTGAAGAATCGGCGGTAGAGGAGGGGGTAAAGAGAATTCAGTCGATGGTGGGTGACTTGCGCTGATTTTTCGTGTTTTCGCGCTTTCGTGTTTGCGGTTGCTTTTAATGGTCCTTCCGGGCTTTACGAATCTCCTCGGTCAATCGCGGTACGATCTCGAACAAATCCCCCACAATCCCATAGTCCGCGATCTTGAAGATCGGGGCGTCCTTGTCCTTGTTGATCGCCACGATCGTCTTGGCCGTGCGCATCCCGGCCAGGTGCTGGACCGCGCCGGAGATTCCCACCGCGATGTACAGGTCGGGACTCACCAGCCGCCCGGTCTGGCCGATCTGGTCGGTGGCAGGACGCCACCCGTCGTCGGTGACTGCGCGGGTGGCGCCGACTGCTGCATTTCCGATGGCGGCGGCCAGGTCCTCGACCAGCTTGAAGTTCTCCGCCGCCCGGAGCCCGCGCCCTCCGCTGACGATGATGGACGCCTCGCCCAGGTCGAGCTTGGTGGCTCCCCGCTGGGCCAGCTCGGTGACTTTTACCTTGGCGTCCGCCGGGTCCATCGCCGGCGCCATCTTTTCGACCCGCGCGGTCCTCGGCTGCTCGGTCGCCGTTACCGAACCGGGCCGGAGCGACAGCAGCGCCGGCGTTCCGTTGAGACGAAGGGTGACGATCACCTTACCGGTGTACGCCGGATGCTTCGCAACTACGGAATCGCCCTGAAGCTCGAATCCGGTCACGTCGGACGCCAGGCTCACCTTGAGCCGGGCAGCGACACGAGGCGCCAGATCGCGCCCCTGGGCCGATGCGGGAAAGAAGCCCGCCCGATAGCTTCCCGCCCGAAGCCGCTCGGCGACGGTGGCGGTGAATACCTCGGGGCTGTAGTGCTGAAGCGCTGACTCCTCCACCACGATCACGAGGTCGGCACCGTAGCGCCCGAGCGCGTCGGCTCGCTCGGCAATGCCGGGGCCGCCCAGAAGCATCGCGTGAACCTCGCCACCCCCCGAGGCATCCGCCGCCTGGCGCGCAGCCGTGACGGTCTCGAGGGCCACTTTCCGCAGCTCGCCATTGCGGGATTCCGCGAATGCCAGGACGGACGGCATCACAGCACCTTGGCTTCGGTTTGAAGCAATCTGAGGAGCTCGGGCACGGCATCCGCGCCTTCGCCGATGATCCGGCCCGGTGGACGATCGGGCGGCAAGGCCATCGATTCGACGACCAGGCGGGCTTCGCCCAGCTGGGCCGGCTTTACCTCGAGCGGTTTCTTCTTGGCGGCCATGATCCCCTTGAGCGATGCCAGCCGGGGGCGCGCGATGCCTTCGTCGATGGTGAGCACCGCCGGGAGGGGAAACTCCAGGGTCTCAGCGGACCCTTCGAGCTCTCGCCGGGCGGTGCCACGGCCACCCGCGATCTCGAGATGGGATATCGCGGTGACGCCCGGCAGGCCCAGCAACTCCGCGGTCATCGGTCCGACCGTACCGTTGGCGCTGTCGGTGGCCATCCGGCCGAAGAGGATCAGGTCGTAGCCGCCATCCTTGAGCTCGGCGGCGAGAGCCTGGGCGAGGGCGAGGCCATCGAAGGGCACTTCGTCAGCCTTCAGCTGCACCGCGCGGGCGGCGCCCATCGCAAGCCCCTTCCGGAGAGTTTCCTGCACCGCATCGGGACCGACGGAGAGAATCACGACTTCGCCCCCCTGCTTCTCAGCCAGCTGCAGGCCCACCTCGAGGGCATAGCCGTCGAAGTCGCCCATCTCGTACTTCAGTCCGCTGGGATCCAGGGATTTTCGATCAGCCGCGATCGAGAATCGCATCTCCATGTCCGGCACCCGTTTGATGCAAACGGCGATCTTCATGGGCTATGGGCTATGGGCTGTGGGCTGTGGGCTGTGGGCTGTTAGCTATTAGCTATTAGCTATTAGCTATTAGCTGGCGGTCAACGCGGCAAAGCTACCCGCCCCGGAGACCGGAATGCAACGAGGCCATCAATGGGTCTCAATCCGTAGTTCCGTTACCCCGCCGGTCCCGGGTGCCGGGGCGTTCCACCTTCCGCCGGTCGGTCGGGGATCGCGCGATCCAGGAGGTATTGCCACTGGCTCTGCCGATCGGCGCGCCGGAGGGTTGCGCCGAGGCCGAGTGCTGCTCCCGGACGGCGATGGCTGCACGTTCCAGTTTGGGGGCAGTCCGTTCGGCCTTGCGACCCAGGGTGTCGAGCAGCTGGGCTGCTCTATCCCGGCCACCGAGTCCGAATGCAAGGCCCGTAGCCAGAGAAAGTGCGCCCACGAGTCCGATTACCAGGGTGTGGATCAGCGTGGTCGCGATCCCGAGCTGGGTGAGGGCAACCACCATCGCGAATCCCCAGACCGCCATTTTGGTCACGGTAGCGAGAATCTCGGGATTGGAGAATCCCGCGGCCGCGGTGGAGCCGCGCACCACCTGCGAGAGGGCGTTCGCCGCCAGTCCGCCGATGACCAGCACCACGAGCGCCACGACCAGGTTGGGCAACCAGAGCAGCAGCTGCTGCAGCACGCCCGATACCGCCGGGAGGCCCAGCGTATCGAATGCGACGACCAGGGTGATGAGCCGGACGAACCACTTGACGACGCTGGCGATCATGCGCGCGGCGTCGTCCTGCACTCCCATTTTGTAGACGTATTCGGCAAACCCCGACCGCCGTGCCAGGTCGTTGAAGTGGACCGCGTTCAGCAATGCCTCCACTCCGCGGGCAAGCAGGGAGGAGATTACCCAGCCCACAACGAGGACTAGACCAAAACCGATGATCCGGGGGATGGCCGACAGGAAGGTATTCAGCGCGCCTGCGAGCGAAGCCTTGAGCGCATCGCCGGTGTCCTGTACCGGCACTGCCACTGCGGTGCCCTGCATGTTTCCTCCGCCACTGTCAGGTCAGGTTGAAGCCCCCAACAGAATGGTGGCGCTGCTCACGTTACACCGTGATCAGGGTCACGGGAGCGCGCCTCAACCACCGAAGGCGCGCCGCACTACGACCTTCAACGACCTCGCGTTCATGGGCGTGAGGAACCGCTCCAGGGCTCCGGTCCGCCGGTTCTCGTTGAAAGTCCCGAATATCGCTCCCTGGTGGTCGAAAACGTTGTAGACAATCGCCGAGACTTCCCATTGTGCCCGGCTGAACCCCGCTCTCAGGTTGGTGCTGAAGTAGCTGTCCAGCGGGGCCGTCTCGTTGGCCTCGTCACCCCGGAGCCACTGTTGACCGGTGTAGCGCAGGTCGGCGCCGAACCGGAGTCCGTTCTGCCAGGTGAGCAGCCCACCGAACTTGACCTGGTGATCCGGCACCAGGGGCATCCGGTCGCCAGGAGCCACGGCGTTTCCGCCCGACAGCGGCGCGCCAGCGAAAGCGTCGTCGGCCCGGATGCTGAAAATTTCGGCCGCATCCCGGAACGTGGCTTTAGTGAACGCATAATTCGCGTACAGGGATAGCTGCTCGCTGGGCAGGATCTGGAGGCCGAGCTCGACACCCTCCCGCCGGGTAGAACCGATGTTGTTGAAGAAACCCTCGAACACCGCGTTCTCCGATTGAATGAACGAGATGTCGTCGCGTACGTTGGTGCGGTACACCGAGGCGTTGACGATCGCCGGGCCGCGCACCAGCTGGCCGCCGACCTCGAACGTAGTGGCCACCACCGGGTCGAGCGGCGGATCATCCCCCAATGCGAACGGCAGGGGACAGGCCGCGGTCTCATCGGCGCAGGCCAGTTCCAGCACCGCCGGCGCCCGAAAACTCTGACCGACCGATCCGTACAACGAGGCGCCTGGCCCAACGTCCAGGCTGACTCCACCACGGGGGCTGAGTCGCCTGAAGGTGCTGCTGGTGTCGGCACCTGGATCCAGCGCGTCCTCGAACGGAATATGAATCTCGTCGTAGCGAAAGCCGCCGGAGAAGGTGACTTTGTCGAGCCGGAGGTCGGCCAGCGCGTACCCGGCGATGTCGTAACTGGGGCTCCGGACGTCGGTGTTCAGCGTCCGGTCGGCGGGATCGGTCGGACTCTCCTCCAGGAGCTTGATGTGTACCCGGTTTATGGCCCCATCGGCGCCCAGGCGGAGTGAAAAGCTTCCATTTGTCCGAGGCCTGGTGTAACGCCAGTCGAGGTTGCCGCCCACCGTGCTGTTGGCGGTGAATGACCGTACGTTGTTGTCCGGAACCTGGTTTACGTTGAACCGCTCGGCGTTGGTTCGGCGCACATAGGTGGTGAAGGCTCCCCGGCTATTGCCCAGCTGGGTGTACCCGGATATCGAGCCCTGGAGCTGATTCAGGTCTTCGAAATCACCCACGGTGAAGTTGGTCCTGGGCGAGCTGCTGAAGATGCTCTCCGGCAGGGAGCCGGCAGTCTCCGCCCGGGACTCCGCCCCGAAGGCCTGAAAACTGATGCCCCGCTCAGGGCCGCGGCGGCCCAGGTTCACGAAGCCGTTGAGATTTTCAGCCCCGGTTGCCTGGCGCCAGCCATCCTCGTTCTCGTATCCCCCGGCGACATAGTAGTCCCAGCCGCTCCCGCTGACTCCACCCAGCGACGCTTCTCCGGAGTAGGAGCCGAAAGAGCCCCCCGAAAGCTCGGCCTCAGCCTCTAGCGGACCACTGCCCCGCCGGGTAATCAGGTTGACGGCCCCGCCGAGCGAATTCGGGCCCAGCAGGGAACCGGAGCCGCTGAGGAGCTCGACGCGTTGCACATGCTCCATCGGCAGCAGGTCGAAGTTCACCTCGGCCGCGTCGGGCTCATTCTGGCGTACCCCATCCAGAAAGACCGAGACCCCCGGGGGCAGCCCCACCACCGGGCCGACGTTGAAGCCGCGGGTACTGAGATTCAGCTTGAAAGGGGTACCCAGGTCATCATACAGCGAGATGCCGGGCTGAGTAGCCAGCGCGTCGGCAAGCAGTCGCGGCTCCCAGGCGTCGATCGCTTCACCCGTCACCGTCGAGATGCGAGCCGGGATACCCGAGCCGATCGATGGTCCGGCGGTGGGAGCGATCGAGCCGGTCACCTCGATGGTCTGGAGTTTGGTCACCTTCGTCGTATCCCGTGCCAGGGTATCCACCTGCTGCGCCGCGAGCGGAGCGGTGAGCA
>JBDTTD010000015.1:0-18891 GCA_039930805.1 Gemmatimonadales bacterium
CGCCGGGACGCTTTCTTGGAGAAAACCAGCTGGCCGTCAACCGCCACTTCGAAGACACCGCCCGAGGATTCGATCAGTCTGAGTTCGGCGTCGGGGTAGGCCTGCTTCAGCTCAGCCGCCAAACTGGCGGCTCGGGGTTGATAGTTTCAGACTACACAGTACTGAATGGTGACTTGCATCGTTGGGCACCCTTTCAACGAGATAGGGGCACGCACCGCCGCGAATCGTAGTGGCCTCGGGAGGGGATGCCAAGGGGACCAGCCCCGATGTGACGGCGCTCCTTGTCAGCCCCACCATCCCCGCGTATCTATTTGAGCCATGCGAACCTATCGGTTCCCCACCGGGGGATTAGCCCGGGCGCTGCGGCACCTGGGCGCTCTTGTGTTTACGCTTTCCTGTATCTCGCAAGCCGAGGCACAGCAGCGGCGCTACCTCTTCGAGGTGGGTGCCTCAGGGGTATACCAGTCCTTCGCGGACTCCGCGACGCATCTGAGCGGCGCGGGCGGAGGCTTGGGGCGGATCGGGGTGTGGCTTCCCCTCAACTTCTCGCTCGAGGCTGAGGGCTCGATCGTCACCTCGGAGTCGGTGGGAGTAAGGACCACCACCGCTTCGCTCCTGTATAACGTGCCGATCGGATCCAGCACCTGGGGGTACGCCAAGCTCGGCTACGGTGGCGTTAGGTATGGAGCCAGCACCACTGCGGATTGCGTCGCCGGGGCCCAGAAATTTCAAGGCAAGCTCTGCGGCACCACCTCCACCCTGGTGGCCGGGCTGGGAGCCCGCATCGGGCTGACGCCGGTGCTCATGG
This sequence comes from Gemmatimonadales bacterium, assembly GCA_039930805.1. Lineage (GTDB taxonomy): Bacteria > Gemmatimonadota > Gemmatimonadetes > Gemmatimonadales > GWC2-71-9 > CAVVWJ01. The sequence goes on from JBDTTD010000015.1 coordinate 809, forward strand.
TGCGGGCCGAAGCCGTCATCAATCCAAACAGCGGGACGGCGACCGAGCCCGGGTCGGATCCACCCAACCCAATAGACGTCAAGTTCACAAACTATGGGATAAACCTGGGCGTCAGCCTGATGCTAGGCAGCAAGCCCATTCCCGATAGTGATGGCGATGGGATCCTGAACAACCGGGACCGCTGCGCCGGAACTCCGGCCGGCGCGCAGGTGGACGGGCGCGGCTGCCCGGCTGACAGCGATGGGGACGGCGTACCCAACGGGATCGATCGCTGCCCCAACAGCGGCAACGGCGCCCTGGTTGACGCGGCAGGCTGCAGCCAGGACAGCGACGGCGACAACATCGCCGACGGGATCGACCAGTGCCCCGACACGCCGGCCGGGGTTCTGGTGGATTCGAAGGGCTGCCCCCGCGACAGCGATGGCGACGGCATCGCGGATGGCCTGGACCGCTGTTCAGACACCCCGAAGGGTGCCACGGTGGACGCCCTGGGTTGCCCGGGTGACGAGGACGGCGACGGGACGCTCGATGGCCTGGACCGCTGCCCCAGGACCCCGGCCGGAGCCAGCGTCAACGCCGTGGGGTGTGCGGCAGGACAGCAGGGAAGACAGCCACCCGCGCCACGGGCCGACACCTCGGTGACCCGGCCACCTCAGCCCCAGCCTCGCGCCCAAAACCAACCGAGCGGGCCGGCGATGGTGGGCAGCCAGCCCATGGTGCTGGAGGGCGTCACCTTCGGCACCGGCAGTGCCCGGCTTCAGACCTCGGCGTACACAGAGCTGGATTCGATTGCCAAGGTCCTTGCCGCCAACCCGAATCTGCGGGTCGAGATCGGGGGTCACACCGACGAGGGTGGAACGCCGGCCGACAACATGCACCTCTCGAACCTGAGAGCCGAGGCGGTGCGAAACTACCTCGTCACCAGGGGCGTCCCGTTCCAGCAGATGGTGGCCAGGGGATACGGCTCCAGCATACCCCGCACCCCTGACACCACCCCGCGGGGGCGTGTCGCCAACCGGAGGATCGAGATCCGGCCTATAGCACCCGGCCAGTAAGGCGCTCAGGGCAGGCTTGACCAAACCTCCTGGGGGGTATATCTGATACGAAGTACTCCACCCCCAGGAGCTCATGATGGATTCGTGGACCCGCTTCGGCCTTTTCGCCTCGCTCATGATGGCTGGAGCGGTGCCCGCCACCGCCCAGGCCACCCCGGAAACCTCGGCCACACCGGCCACACCTTCCCCGCCTCAGGCAACCCCGGAAGCCCCGTCCGGCGGCCCTTCCTCGGCATTGATCGCCCAGGGAGACGCCATATTCCATGGGCCGGGCAACTGTTACGCCTGCCACGGCAGCAAGGGTGAGGGCCTGGTGGGTCCGAACCTGACGGATTCAGAGTGGATTCACAGCAAGGGGACCCTCGAAGAGATCGAGGCACAGATCGTCCACGGGGTTCCGAAAGAAGAGTCCAAGAGTGGAATTCCGATGCCGCCCAGGGGCGGCTCCACCATCAGCGACGAGGAGGTCAAAGCCTGTGCGGCGTACGTCCACTCGCTGAGCCAGAAGTCGGGCTCCTAGAAGAGGAGCTGGCTCCCCACCGCATCGAGTGCGTACCAGGCCCCGAAGGCCAGGCTGGCCAGCGCAAGTACAGGGATAAGAGAAGCCGCCCGCCGGGCCACAGGACCTCGTGCCAGAGCATAGCCGAAGGAGGATGAGACCAGGGCCATTGATATCGCGGTGGCCAGGGCAAAGAGCACCAGCGCCGCCACTCCCGTGACCTGGCTCGACGCGGCGCCAACCACCAGAATTCCCACGCCAGCCGAACCACCGATTCCATGCACCATCCCGATCCCGAAGGCCGCCAAAGGCGACCGCCCCAATGCCTCCGCATGGGGATGATGGTGGGTCGCGATGCCATGGCCGGCGTGGCGGCCCTCGTGCACGTGCGGGTGTGAGTGCTTCACCCCATGGTGGCTGTGCGGGTGGACATGGAATTGGCCCTGCGCCCAACGAAAGAGCAGCCTGAGGGCAAGGAGGATGATCACCAGGCCGATGGCTACCTCTGCGCCCCGTATCAGTCCTTCCGGCAGGTACCGCCGGAACAGGACCACCGGCAGGCCGAAGGCCAGCAAAGTGGTGGCGTGGCCCAGCCCCCAAGCGAGGCCAAGCGCCCCAGCCCGGCGTGCGCCGTCCCGCTGGCCTGACAGGACAAGGGTCGAGACCGCAGTGAGGTGGTCAGGGTCGGTGGCGTGCCGAAGGCCCAGCAGAAAGGCCACCGCCAGCGCCATCAGGCCGTTACCGCCGAGGCCTGCAATCCACTCGTCCAGTCCAGGCATCACGGAAGAGTAGCTCGGTTTAAACTTCTAGCCATGGCCACAAACCGCTTGGCCGAAGCAGCTTCGGCCTACCTCCAATCGGCAGCCCATCAGCCAATCCATTGGTACCCGTGGGGCCCGGAAGCATTCGCCGCGGCCCAGGCCGCAGACCGGCCGGTGCTGCTGGACATCGGCGCCGTCTGGTGTCACTGGTGCCATGTCATGGACGGCGAATCCTACGAGAACCCCGAGCTCGCCGCCTACCTGAACCAGAACTTTGTCTGCATCAAGGTCGATCGCGACGAGCGTCCCGATGTAGACGCGCGCTACCAGCGAGCCGTACAGACGCTGACCCGCCAGGGGGGCTGGCCCCTCACCGCTTTTCTTACTCCCAAGGGTGAGGTCTTCTTCGGCGGCACCTATTTCCCACCCGATGGCAAGTATGGCAGGCCCGGATTCAAGAGCGTCCTCGCCAGCGTACTCGACACCTACAGAAACCGGCGCGACCAGGTCCAGGCACAGGCTCAAGCCATCCGCCGGGTTCTTGACGAGGATCTGAACGAGGGGTCGCCGGGCGAGGTTGGGCCTGCGATGCTGGATGAAGCAGTTGATCACATGGTTCGGGCATTCGACCCGATCAACGGTGGATTCGGCAGCCAGCCGAAGTTCCCCCACCCGGGCGCCCTTACCCTGCTGCTGCACCGGTGGTACGACCAGCCGTCCGAGCAGATCCGCACCGTCATCGACCGCACGCTCCAGGGCATGGCCCGGGGAGGGATGTACGATCAGCTGGCCGGTGGCTTCCACCGCTACAGCGTTGACGCCCGCTGGATCGTTCCCCATTTCGAGAAGATGTCCTACGACAACTCGGAGCTGCTCAAGGCCTACCTCGACGCGCACGCGCTCTTCGGCACCGAGGAGTACGCCGAGGTATCCAGAGGGATCGTCCGGTGGGTTCGCGAGGAGCTGGCTGATCCAGAGGGAGGCTACGCCGCCAGCCAGGACGCCGACGTGGGGCTCGACGACGACGGTGATTACTTCACCTGGACCCGGGACGAAGCCGCCGCGGTCCTCGGCTCCGACGAGCTGGAGATTGCGGCGGCGTACTACGACATCGGCACCGCCGGCGAGATGCATCATGACCCCGGCAAGAACGTCCTCTTTGTGTCGGCGACGGTCGCCGGCCTGGCTCAACGGACCGGCAAGACCCAGGAGGCGGTGGAGACCCTGCTCCGCTCCGCGCAAGACAAGCTGCGAGCGGCCCGCGCCCGGAGGACACCGCCGTTCATCGATCGGACCCGCTACACCAACTGGAACGCCATGATGGCCTCGGCCATGCTCCGGGCGGGCGCGGTGCTAAACGACCAGTGGTGCCGCAGTCACGCCCTGGTGACGCTGGAGCGCCTGCAGCGGGAAAACGGCCAGGGCGACAAAGTCGCCCATACCTCGGGAGGGATTGACGGCCTGCTGGACGATCAAGTGCAGACGGCGGCCGCGGCACTCGATGGCTACGAGACAACCGGGAACCATCAGTGGCTCGAATGGAGTGAGCGCCTCATGGATCGGGTCTGGGCCGACTACTGGGACGGCGACGAAGGTGGACTGTTCGACACCGCCAGGGGGCGAACGGCGGAGGAAGGCCTGCTGCCGGCCAGGGCAAAGCCGGTCCAGGACACACCGACACCGTCGCCCAACGGCGTCGCCGGTATCGTGGTGGCGCGACTGCACGAATTCACCGGCGCTGCGCGCTGGAAAGAGCGGGGCGATGCGTTGGTAGGGGCGTTCGCGGGGCGAGCGCAGGAGCTGGGACTCTACGCCGCCGCCTATCTGCTCGCGGTGGATTGGCGGCTCAACCCCGCCACTCACCTCGTGGTCGTGGGCGACTCCGACGATCCGAGTACCCAGGCCATGCATCGAGCCGCACTCGCGGGCTTTGCGGCACGTCGAGTGGTCCAGCGTATCGCGCCCGCCGACGCGAGGAGCCGGCCACTTCCCGAGGCACTGAGCGGAATGCTGGCGGCTGGCCGATTCCCGCGGGGCTACGCCTGCGTTGGCGCGAGCTGCAGCCAGCCGGCGGATGCGCCGGCGTCCTGGCGCGAGACGCTGGATTCTTTGCGCCCCAGCGTTCCGGCATAGTCGCTTATCTCGTTAGATTAGGAAGCCATTTTTCCCGAGGATTATCCGTGGCCAAGAAGAGCGCAACCATCGAGACCAGCAAGGGCACCATCAAGGCGGAGCTGTTCGATACCGAGGTGCCGGGCACCGTCACCAACTTCGAGAAGCTGGCCAACAGCGAGTTCTACGACGGAACCCGCTTTCATCGGGTCATCCCGAATTTCATGATCCAGGGAGGCGATCCGCTTTCGAAAGATCCCTCCAATTCGCGGGTGGGTACCGGCGGACCGGGCTACAAGATCAAATGTGAGACCCACCTGAACACGCACAAGCACGCCACCGGGACTCTCTCGATGGCCCACGCCGGGAAGGACACGGGCGGCAGCCAGTTTTTCATCACTCACTCGCCCCAGCCTCACCTGGACAAGGTGCACACGATCTTCGGTCAGGTCACCGACGGCATGGATGTAGTCAACAAGATCAAGCAGAACGACGTGATCACATCCATCCGAGTCAGCTGAGCTGCACCTCGATTTCGCGGTCGTCGCCGATTACGCCCTGATCGACCAGCAGGGCAAGCTCAGCGTGCTCGGCATGTTTCAGCACGTCTGGCTCTCCAACTTTCCGGCGGTCTATCCCCGGACCCACCTGGTACTCCGGGTGCGCGGGCGCCGCACCGAGATCGGGGTCCACACTATCCGCATTCGGTTCGTGGACGACACCGGAACCGAGCTCATGGGCGGCGAGGGGACGGTCCAGTTCGGGGAGCCGCCGGCCGGCGTGGTGGACGTCGAAGCCGGGGCAGTACTGGTGTTCGACGTTCCCCTGCCCCGGCCCGGACCCTACGCCTTCGAAATCAGCCTCGATGGCGAGCTGGCCAGCAGGGTTGCGCTCACCGCGGGGTATCCGCAACAGCCCCAGCACTGACGCTGGTGCTCTCCTTCGTTGCTCAAGGAGTCGTCGTGACCTGGACTCGCGACCGTGCCCTCGCGCTGATGCACGAGTACACCCCTTCAGATGCTCTCCGAAAACACATGTACGCCGTTGAGGTCGCAATGCGGGCCATGGCGGAACGAGCCGGCGAGGACTCCGAGAGCTGGGGCCTGGTCGGCTTGCTGCACGACTTCGACTACGAGCGCTTTCCCAACTCGGAGCATTCCGCAACCGAGGGACATCCCGCCGAAGGCGTGCGCATCCTGGCGGCCGGCGGATTTCCCGAGCCGATGCAGCGGGCCATTCTCGGCCATGCGAACTACTCCGGCGTTCCCCGCGACACGCCGATGGCAAAGGCGCTCTTTGCCGTGGACGAGCTGGCCGGTTTTCTGGTTGCCTGCGCCCTGGTCCGCCCATCCCGGAGCCTCCAGGACCTGGAGGTGTCCAGCGTCAAGAAGAAGCTCAAGGACAAAGCCTTTGCCCGGGGAGTGAGCCGGGATGACGTCGTGCGCGGTGCCGAGGAGCTGGGCGTTCCGCTCGACGAGCACATCGGCTTTATGCTCGCCGCACTCAGACCGCATGAACGGACGCTGGGCCTCGGAGCTTCGTGACGGTTCGGGCCGAGCATTCGATCGCCTGTGCCATTAGCCGTGCAGCCGGTGGCCGCCCGGTCCCCGGCAATCAGGTCTCTCTCCTCATCGATGGGCCCAACACCTACCGCGCCATGCTCGACGCCATTGCCGGCGCGCAACGGTGGGTCCACTTCGAGAATTACATCATTCGGAGCGACGCCGCGGGGTGGCGATTCGCCGAGCTGCTCGCGGCGCGGGCGCGAGAAGGGGTCCAGGTCCGGGTACTGTACGACTGGCTTGGATCCATCGGTACCGCCCGATCTTTCTGGACCTATCTCCGGAAGGCCGGTGCAGAAGTCCGTGCCTTTCACCCGCCCCAACTGGTGGACGTTCTGGCCAACGTGTCTCGCAATCACCGGAAGCTCGTTGTCGCCGACGGCTCGCGTGCAGTTCTCGGCGGACTCTGCATCGGCTGCGAGTGGACTGGCGAGAGCCACATAGGGGGTCAGCCCTGGAGGGATACCGCGGTGGACATTCATGGCCCCGCCGCCGCGGTCCTGGATCAGACGTTCGGCACTGCCTGGGAACTCACCGGGTCGGAAATACCGCCCGAACAGAGGGCCGGAGTGGGGGAGCCGGCAGGCAGCGCGGACGTGCGTATCATCAGCGGCGAGCCGGGTCGGGAGCGAGCTTATCGGGTGATAGAGCTCCTGGCAGCCGGCAGTGTCGAGCGGCTCTGGATCACGGATGCGTACCTGGTGGCGCCGCCGCGCCTCTTTCAGGCGCTGCGCGACGCAGCCCGGGACGGAGTGGACGTGCGGCTTCTCGTCCCCGGTTCCAGCGACCTTCCGCTGATCCGGAACCTCACCCGCATCGGCTACCGCGACCTGCTCCGGAGCGGAGTGCGAATATACGAGTGGGACGGTCCGATGCTGCACGCCAAGACCATAATTTGCGACGATCGATGGGTTCGGGTCGGATCGAGCAACCTGAACACCTCGAGCCTGCTGGGAAACTACGAGCTGGATGCGCTCATCGAAGACCCGGCCCTGGCCCATGCCATGGAAGCGCAGTTCCGCCGGGACGTGGCCCGGAGCAGCGAGGTGGCCAGCCGCCCGGTCCGCGGACCCCGCAGAATCAGCCAGGCCCTCCCTGCAATCCTCACCCATCAGACTCCAACTGAAGGGGCGGAGACCTACCAGCGAAGTGGCTGGGAAGCCCGCCACCGAGCAGCGCTGGTGCTTCGAGCCATTGCCAGCAACGCCCGCCGGTCCGTGTTCGGGCCAATCAGCGCGATATTCCTTGTCCTGGGCCTGCTGTTCGTAGCCCTGCCCCGGCAGTCGGCCTACGTGCTGGCCATCCTGTGCGCCTGGTTCGCCTTGGGGGCCGCTCGGGAAGCGTTTCGGCGCCGGGTGGATCGCTAGCAGCGATCCGTTAACGGCTCGACGTTCCTTCTTGAAACTTTATTGGCAGCCCCTCGTTCTTCGACTTAACGCCGTTAACCGGATTGCGTCGACCGAACACATGGCTCAGCGTCATCTCCTCCTGGTCGTTCTGATGTTCTCTCCCTTGGGCCCGGGAGCGGTGGCCGCTCAGGCGCCCGCCATTACGCTGGCCGAAGCCATCCGCCGCTCGGAAAAGGTCCAGCCGTCGGTGGTGCGAGCGACGGGGGATGTGCGTACGGCCGGGGCCACGCGTCGCAGTGCCTTGGGGGCCTATCTGCCCAGGCTCTCGGCCAGCTCTTCCGCCAGCGATTTCTTTTCCGCGGGCGCATCGCGGATCGACCCGATCACCGGCGAGCTGACCAGCGGCAATTCCAGCAACCGGAGCATCAGCGGCTCCCTGTCTGCCAGCCTGGACCTGTTCACCGGGTTTCGGCGTGGGGCAGAAATGCGGGCGGCTCGTGCCGGGGAGGACGCTGCGGCAGCCTCCCTGCTCGACGCCCGCTTCGAGCAGGCACTCACCACGACCAATCAGTTCCTCGATGCACTGGCGGCAGCCCAACTCCTTCGGGTGAGGGACGCAAGCGTACGCCGGGCAGAGGAGCAGCTCAAGACCTCGGTGGCCAAGCTTCGGGCGGGCTCCGCCACCCGCTCCGACTCGTTGCGCTCGTTGGTTATCCTGGGCAACACTCGCCTGGATCAGATCACGACCCAGACCCAGCTCGCGTCGGCCGAAGCCAATCTGGCAAGGCTGATCGGGGAGACCGGCCGGGTGCGCGCTGCCGACGATTCCTCGTTCTACCGCCTGACGGCCGTCCTCGACACCCAAGCCATCCGGGTCGAGGCCGAGTCCAGTTCTCCCCGGGTCCAGAGTGCCGCTGCCAACGCCGCAGCCGCACGAGCCTCGGAGCGGGCATCACGTTCCGCATACTGGCCCTCGCTGACGCTGGCGGCAAACACCGGGTGGAACGGCAACCGTACCACCGACTACAATCTCTTCAACCAGCGCCAGATCAGCCTGGCACTGCGGTGGAACATCTTCGACGGGTTCGACCGGGAGTTGACCATCGTCCAGCGGAATGCGCAGCTCGATCTGGCTGAGGCCACCGCGGCGGATGCCCAGCGCGAGGTGCAGGCGGAGTTGACCACCCGCCTGGCCGAGTTGGATGCGGCGCGCACCAGGACAGAGATTACCCAGACGAGCGTGGCCGCCGCGACGGAGGACCTGCGGGTCCAGCAGGAACGCTACCGCCTCGGCGCCTCGACGATCGTGGACCTGCTCACTTCCCAGGAAGCGCTCAACCAGGCGGAGGTCGACGTGGTGAACGCCCGTTTCGACTATCTCCGCGCCAAAGCGCAGATCGAAGCGCTGATCGGACGGAACCTTTGACCGGCACCTTGCTGAACACCGAAGAGCGGATGGCCAAGCTCCCCGCCGATGTCCCCCGGGACGCGGTGATCGTCACCCGGAATCTCCAGCGCGAGTACGACATGGGCGGCGAGATCGTCCGGGCGCTGCGGGGGGTGGATATCACCATCCGGAAGAACGAGTTCGTGGCGGTCATGGGGCCCTCCGGGTCTGGCAAGTCCACGCTCATGAACCTCATCGGATGTCTCGACAGCCCGACAGCCGGAGAGTACTGGCTCAATGGGCACCGGGTCTCCGAGCTGGAGGACGATGAGCTCGCCCGGATCCGGAACAAGGAGATCGGCTTCGTCTTTCAGACGTTCAACCTCCTTCCCCGGGCCACCAGCCTCCACAACGTAGAGCTGCCGCTGGTGTATGCGGGGTTGGGTGCCAAGGAGCGGCGGCAGCTGGCGACCGACGCCCTTACTCGTGTGGGACTGAACGATCGGATGAGCCACCGGCCCAATGAGCTTTCCGGCGGCCAGCGGCAGCGCGTGGCCATCGCCCGGGCGCTGGTCAACAAGCCCAGCATCCTGCTGGCCGACGAGCCGACGGGGAACCTCGACAGCGCCACCAGCGAAGAGATCCTGGCCCTGTTCGAGGCGCTGCACGTGAATGGGCAAACCATCGTCCTGGTTACCCACGAGCACGACATTGCAGTGCACGCGCGGCGGCAGGTGCATTTGAAGGATGGGAAAGTGGAGCGGGACTTCGAGACGGCGGGGCGGGCGTGATGAGCCTGTCATCCCGAGCGAAGCGAGGGAGCCGGAGCTTAAATAGGCTTCGGTCCCCCCGTGCGCTCCGCGCCCTCGGGGTGACAGCCCTCCTGACTCTCGGCTTCGCCGCCTGCAAGAAGCAAACACCTCCGGTCCCCTACCAGGCCTTGCCGGTCGAGCGCCGCGACATCGCGGTCTCCGCCCAGGCATCGGGAGCCATTCAACCCGATACCACCGTCGAGGTGAAGTCCAAGGCTTCGGGCGAGGTTCTGCAGCTGAATGCCGAGACCGGCCAGGTCGTGAAGCGGGGCGCTCCGCTGGTGCGGATCGACCCCCGGAACGCCCGCAACGCGCTGGCCCAGGCACAGGCCGATCTCGACGTGGCCAAGGCGAAGCTCACTAACTCCACCAGCCAGAAACAGCGGGCCGACGAGCTGTTCAAGACCCAGTCCATCACCCAGCAGGAGCATGAACAGGCGCTCCTCGACTACGCCGACGCGCGGGCCGGCGTCGTACGCTCCCAGGTTGCGGTCGATAACTCCCGGATCCAGCTCGAGGACACCGATGTTCGTGCCCCCATCACGGGGACGATCATCGAGAAGGATACCGAGCGGGGGCAGATGATCGCGTCGGCGACATCCAACGTGAGCGGCGGCACCACGCTGATGAAGATGGCCGACCTCGGTTTGGTTCAGGTGCGGACCCTGGTCGATGAGACCGACATTGGAAAGATCCAGCCGGGCCAGCGAGCCACGGTGACGGTGGACGCGTTCCCCAACCGGCCATTCCCCGGCACGGTGCTCAAGATCGAGCCGCAGGCGCAGACCGAGCAGAATGTCACGATGTTCCCGGTGAGTGTTCGGATCGACAACAAGGACGGGTTGCTTCGGCCCGGCATGAACGCCGAGGTGGAGATCCACGTCGGCCGCCGCGACAATGTCCTCGCCGTACCCAATGCGGCGCTCCGTACTCAACGGGACGTGGGCTCGGCGGCGACGGTGCTCGGACTCTCGCCCGAGGCCGTTCAACGGCAGCTCGCCGCCGCCCCCGTGACGCGACGCGATTCCGCCGGCGGCGGATCCCGGGATTCTACGCTGGTCGGCGACTCGGGGAGTCGCGCCTCACTGGGGGCCGCCCCTCCCCCGCCCGAGGGCCGGAGGGCGACCGGCAGGAGCGGCCGGGGCCAACCCCAAGGGCCAGGCTCCCAGTACATCGTATTCGTCAAGCGCAACGGCCAGCCGACGCCGGTCTGGATCCGGACCGGCCTCACCGACCTGGACTACAGCGAGGTGACGGAAGGACTGACGGCCTTGGACTCAGTGCTCGTGCTGCCGAGCGCGAGCCTGGTACAGTCGCAGCAGGACATGCGGGAGCGTTTCAATCGGGCGACCGGTGGCGGAGCAGTCCCCGGCATGCAGCAACAGACCACCCAGCCGGCCGCCCGCGCGAGGCCCTAGCAATGTTGGTCGGGGAGACGGTCGCGGTTGCCCTGCAGTCGATCCGGGCCAACCTGCTTCGCTCGGTGCTGACGATGCTCGGGATCATCATAGGGGTCGGCGCGGTAATCACGATGGTCGCGCTGGGAAGTGGCGCCCAGAAGGCGGTCCAGGACCGCATCGCTGCCCTGGGCGCCAACGTCTTCACGGTGATGGCCGGACAGACCAGCCAGGGCGGCATCAGGATCACCGACCGAACCATCCTGAGTACCGACGACTACGATGCCCTCCGCCGAGATGCCCCATTGCTCAAGGCGGTGGTGCCGGAGATGCAGCAGTCGCTCCAGGTCAAGTACGGCAATCAGAACAGCAACGTGAACGTCATCGGGACGACGGCGAATTACACCCAGGTCAAGAACTACACAATCCCTTATGGCCGCATATTCACCGAGGGCGAGGATGAGGCGCGCCAGCGAATGGCTGTACTCGGTGCCGCGGTGCCCCGCATGCTGGGTGGTAATCCCGCCGGGATGATCCACCAGACTCTGCTGATCCGGGGGATTCCGTTCGAGGTCATCGGGGTGCTCGGCGAGAAGGGATCCGCCGGCGGCTTCGGCAACCCGGACGAGCAGATCCTCATTCCCCTTCAGACCGCCAAGTACCGGGTGTTCGGCAACAATCGCATTCGAGCGTTCTCCGTCCAGGTGGCCGACGGCGTACCAATCGAGCAGGGAATGGTTGACCTGGAGCGGGTGCTCCGGCGGGAGCATAAGATCCGGCCGGGAGGCGAGAACGATTTCACCATCCGCAACCAGCAGGATGTGCTAGCCACCCAGCAGCAGGCCACTCAAGTGTTCACCAGCCTGCTCGCCAGCATCGCGGCGGTGAGCCTGCTGGTCGGTGGGATCGGCATCATGAACATCATGCTGGTCTCGGTGACCGAGCGCACCCGGGAGATCGGCATCCGCAAGGCACTGGGGGCGACCCGCCTCGACATCATGATGCAGTTCCTGATCGAGGCACTGACGCTGTGCCTGCTGGGCGGCCTGCTCGGTGTCCTTCTCGGCGTGAGCGTCGCCCTGCTGCTCTCCAAGGTGATGCAGTGGAACACGCTCATCTCCCCCATGGCGGTGGGAGTCGCCTTTGCCTTCAGTGCGGCGGTCGGGCTCTTCTTCGGCATCTATCCGGCCCGGCGGGCCGCCAGCCTGGACCCTATCGTAGCCCTGCGATACGAGTAGCTGCTCAGCTGGACCGCAGCTCTTGAAATTCTAGAGTCCGGTACCGCATTTTACCACGGGGACACGAAGGAGGATGTGTGGTCAAGCGGTATGGAGCGGTCGTGCGTATCGCCCATTGGCTCAACGCCGTATTTCTCCTCGGCATGATCGCCAGCGGATTGCAGATCTATAACGCCTACGCTCACTTCGGTCTCAGAGACCATCCGCTCGCTCTCCCGAATCCGCTGGATGGAAATCCTATTCCCCAGTGGGCGCGGCTCGGCGGATGGCTGGCCGGCGGGCTGAACTGGCACTTCGCGCTCGCCTGGCCGTTCGTCATCACCGGACTGGTCTACCTCGGCTTCCTCGCATTCTCCGGTGAATGGCGGTCGCTGCTGTTTCGCCCACGCGATCTCCGCCCGGCCGTCCAAATGAAGCTCTACTATCTCCGCCTGCGAAAAGAGCACCCGCCCCAGGGAAAGCATAACGCGCTCCAGAAGGCGGCGTACACCCTCATCGTGGCTCTGGGTGCTATCGCCGCTCTCACCGGATTTGCCATCTACAAGCCGGTCCAGCTGTCCTGGCTGACGACCCTGTTCGGTGGCTACGAGCTCACCCGCTACTGGCACTTCCTTTCGGTCTGGCTCTTCGTCGGGTTTACCCTGCTCCATGTCGCCCTGGTCCTGCTGGTGGATCCGGCGTCGCTCCGGGGAATGATCAGCGGCTGGTACCGGGGCCGGTTCCCCAGCCATGACTGACCGCGACCCGTCGCTCACCCGCCGTGACTTCTTCCGGCTCGGCGTCGTGGCTGGTCCCGCCGCAGTCGTTGCGGCATGCGGATGGGATGGAGGACCGGCATTGGAGCCCAAGCTGAGGGCTTTCAGCCGGATCAACGACTGGGTGGGAGAGAAGGTTCTGTTCTCACCGGGCCGGATGGCCCGGGAGTATCCGGTGTCGGCCCGGACACCAATGCAGAACTACCCGGCTTACTCCATCACCTACAACAACACTGGCTCGTTTCCCGGGTTGAGCAATCTTCGCGATTGGAGGCTGGAGGTAGGAGGGCTGGTCCGGAATCCGATCCGCCTTACCCAACAGGCGTTGGAGACCTTGCCGAGCCTCTCGTACACGGTCAAACATCACTGTGTGGAGGGTTGGACCGCGATCGGCACCTGGACCGGCGTTCCGTTGTCCACCGTCGTCGCATTGGCTCAGCCGAAGCCCGAGGCTCGCTATGTGCGGTTCGACTCGTTCGACAGTGATTACTACAACGGCTGGGACCTCGCCAGCGCCATGCATCCCCAGACGATCCTGGCCTATGCTTACAACGACCGCCCGTTAGGGATGAACCGCGGCGCTCCCCTGCGACTCTACTCGCCGGTGAAGCTGGGCTACAAGCTGACGAAATATCTGACCGCGGTCACCTTTACCCGAGAGCGGCCAGGCGGGTACTGGGAAGATCAGGGGTATCCCTGGTTCGGCGGAGTCTAGCCAAGATCCTCCACCTCGGCGGAGACCTCGGCAGTCCCATCGGGCTGGTACCGCACGCTTACCCTCCAGGGGCGACAGCAGACCTGACAGTCCTCCACATATTCCTGCTGGCTCCCACTCCCGGGATCCAGCGCGATCTCGTTGATTTCCCCGCAGTAAGGGCAGGGCACACTGGCGCCGGTCTCGACGGTGCCGTCGCCCAGGGGGAACTCCTCATCCAGATCTTCGTCTCCTGAACTCATTACCCGCTCCTCTCTCTCGATGAACCAGCGCCGGGCCATGGCTCGTCTTGCCATTCCACTCGGGTTGACCGCGCTCCTGTTGGGTGCCCGGCTGGCAGCGGCTCCCGCACTCTCGGATCCGGTAGCGGGGGCGGCCCCTCCTTCGCTGGGCCTGACAGTGCCCTGGCTTTACCTGGCGCTGGCGCCGCTTTTCACGCTCTGGGACGGCGTGTCGATGCTGAGCATGACGCGGCTTTACGGCTTCCTGGCTGGTCTGGTGGGGCTCTACCTGGTCTGGCGCATTGGCGTCCGGCTCAGGCGCAACCGGGCCGCAGACCCTGGGGCTGGATCGTCGATACTGAAGGAGATCCGCATTCTGGCCGTTTCGCTACTGCTGCTGGCCCTGTTCCTGTTTGGCGGTGCCCTGTGGCACCGGCCGATGCTGGCACTCAAAGGGGCCGATCCTCGTGACATCGTGGCCGATTTTCATAGCCACACCAACGTCTCGCATGATGTTGCAGGCACGTTGATGAGCGGTTTCGATACCGGTGCGAACCTGCGATGGCACACTCGGGCCGGATTCGGCGTCACGTTCATCACCGATCACAATGTCGCGAGTCGGGAGTCGGGAGTCGGGAGTCGGGATGAGCAAGGCACGGTTGCGTGCCCGGGAATAGAGGTCAGCGCCTGGCGGGCCCATATCGTCCTGCTCGGCGATACGCTGCCGGTGGACCGGAGCCGCTACAATGGTTCACTCGAGGAGCTGCTCGCCCTGCTCGCCACCAGCGACTCGGCGCTGGGTGCGCTTTCCGTCGCCTCCCTCCCGGAGTACCGGCGGAACCATTGGGACCGGCTCGACCAGCTGGTGGCGGCGGGGCTGGATGGTTTCGAGATCGTCAACGCCTCTCCCAAAGCCAATGAGCTGACCCGCGCCGAGCGGGACACGGTCATTGCGCTTGCCCGGGCCCGAAACCGCTTCGTGGTGGGCGTCAGCGACAGCCACGGGTGGGGAGCGACCAGCATGGTGTGGAACCTGGTCCACATCCCCGCGGGCGCATCCTCCGACGTTTGTGGAGCCGTTCTCCAGAGCCTGCGCAGCGGCTTTCCCGCGGTCTCGATCATCGAGCGCCACCGGCTTCGTCCCGATTCCTGGTGGCCCGTCTGGCTGACGCCAGTCGGCGTGGTCTGGGAAACGTGGCGCGGCATGGGGTGGGCACTCACCGGCGCCTGGCTGATCTGGATCTGGGCACTGGCGCTCTGGCCTCGAAGGCGCCGATAACCGACGCGCCTTGCGATCCGGCGCCACGAGACCCAAGATATCCGTCTCGCCCTGTGCACCCCGTCACGGAAGCCTCATGCTACGCAGCCGAATTCTCGGAACCGGTTTCTTTGTTCCCGACCGCGTCGTCACCAACGATGAGCTCTCGCGGCTCATGGACACCACCGACGAGTGGATTCGCACTCGTACCGGCATCGAAGAGCGCCGCTGGGTGACCGAAGGCGAGACCGGGACGGAGCTGTCGCATCGCGCGACCAAGCGGGCGCTGGATATGGCCGGTATGCCTGCGGGCGAGATCGACGCCATCGTCTACGCGACTTCCAGCCCGGATCATTTCGCCCCAGGCAACGGCGTGTACCTCCAGCGCCTGCTCGGAATCTCAACCGTTCCGGCGCTCGACATTCGGGCGCAGTGCAGCGGATTCATCTATGCTCTTTCAGTGGCCGATGGGTGGATTCGGAGCGGCCAGTATCGGCGGGTGCTGGTGGTCGGGTCGGAGATCCAGTCCACCGGGCTGGAGGTGTCCAGCGCTGGCCGGCACGTGGCGGTCATTTTCGCCGACGGCGCCGGGGCCGTCCTCCTGGGCGCCGACGAGGCAGAGAATGGAGGGATCCTGGCCTTCGATCTCCACTCGGAGGGGGCGCACGCGGAGAAGCTGTGGGTGGATGCCCCGGGATCCATGTACCATCCCAGAGTGTCTCACGGACAGATCGATGCCGGACAGCACTACCTGCAGATGGATGGGAGGGAGGTCTTCCGCCACGCAGTCGTGCGCATGCCGGAATCGGTACGCGCCGTCCTGGCGTCGGCCGGGCACACGGTGGAAGAGCTCGATCTTCTGCTGGCCCATCAAGCCAACCTCCGGATTGCGGAGGTCATACAGAGGGATCTCAAGCTGCGCGACGACCAGATCTACAACAACATCATGCGCTACGGAAATACCACCGCAGCCACCATTCCCATCTCGCTGGACGAATGCGTGCGGAGCGGCCGGCTTGCGCGCGGGGACCTTCTGGTGATGACCGCGTTCGGGTCGGGCTTCATGTGGGGAAGCGCGGCAGTCAGGTGGTAGATCCCTCGAGCACCAGCTGCCGCTGGCAGGCCCGACAGTAGAGCTTCTTCGGCAACCTGAATCGTCCCATGACCGTGAACCCCTGCTCGGTGCCACAGTAAGGGCAGCGTCCACTGGCGCTTCGAAAGATCTCCCCCTGTTGGAGCCTGACGATCGCCATAACGATACCGGCCACGAGCGCGCCGGGCACGAACACGAGGTGCACCAGTGGAATGGGAAGAGCGATCGCGGCGGCGACCACGCTGATGCCGAGTATCGTCGCGGATCGTTTGAGGCGGTCGGCCGGGGTAAGAACGTCGAGCTCCACCCGGGCTGGGGTTGGATCGGCCCCAAATCCGCGGAGAGGCAGCTCAAGTAACCGGACTTCCATATGCTCCTTGAGGCTATGCGCTGTTGGCTATCGGCTATCGGCGGTTCGCTCCCAGCTCCTAGCTCCCAGCTCGTAGCCAACGACAAACGCCCACCGGAGAGAATGCCGGCAGGCGTCGGTCGTACGAGACTCAGCGAGTGTCGAGCGGGTACTTCCTGAGATAGTAATCCTGGTCCCGGGTGGCCCGTGCCCGGTAAAGCTGCTCCTCATCGTCGTCCGCATCATGAACGAAGAGGTGGAGCGAGCCAGGCCAGAGCGTCGCCTGAAGCGACCAGTTCGTGGAGGGCGCGTGGAGCACCCACTGGAGCGCGCCTCCCCCAGCATCGGTGAGGTGGATCTCGCTGGCTCGCTCGAGCGGCACGCTCGACGGGATCCCGGCGATAGCCGCCTCGATGGGGTCCAGCTGTAATTCGGCATCGGTCCACGACCGGAACGTCACCTTCCCGTGCACCGGCGACTCAGTCTCGGGCAGCTCGAATTCAGCCTGCCACTCGCCGAGCAAATCCCACGCGTGGTCCATAGGGCCGATGTTTGGCACCTGCACCGTCGGATGTTGTCTAGGCATCGTTTGGCTCCTTCCCTGAGAGACCTTAGGCAAGGATACGATTAGTAGTTCTGCCCGCGATTCGCATACCACAGTTCCAGCTGCGCCCTGGGCAAGGAACCTGAATCTTTCGTCTCGACGTTGCGTACTGTAACGAAGCGCAACACCCTCATATCCGGAACTCTATATGCTACAACTGATTATCACGCTGGCTGCTGGGGCCCTAGGCTTCATCCTGGCCCGTAATTTCGTTTCCCGCCGGCTCCGGTTCGTGGACGCCGTCCACTCCCCGATGGCCCCCATTGTGGCGGGTGCTGTGGCTGCCGTAGTGGCCTGGCCTGCCGTCCTTCTGCCACTTATAACGCTTCCCACTGCAGTTGTGTTCGGCATCGGCACTGGATTCGGAACTGCCAGCGGCTCCCGGCTGCTTCGACACCACGATGGAGACCGCCGCCGTCTCGCTCCCTGATCCATTCTAACGGCTGCTGGAGGATCCTACGATAGACTGGATCACATTCCGGGAGAGGTCTATCTTGCCCCAATGGACACAGTGCACTGTACTCGTTGCGGGTTGGAGCGGGAACGGATGGCCTTCCAGCCGTTCCAGAACGATTTGGGGCGTCGTGCCTTCCAGGAGATCTGCGGGGTGTGCTGGGCCGAGTGGCTCAAGACCCAGCAGCAGCTTATCAACCACTACGGCTTGAACTTGCGGGAGCCAAAGGCAAAGGAGTTTCTGTTCAGCAACATGGAGCAGTTTCTCTTTGCCGCGCCAAAAGTCGATTCCTAGAAGGTCCTCCCCAGCCTGAAGATCAGATCCACCCCCGGTCCTCCCGGCTCGAGATCCTCGGTCATCCCAACCCGCCATTCTCCCCCGCCCCGCGTCTGCAGCGTCCACCCGAAGTCCAGCGAGAGCTCCCGCCGGTCGAGCGCGGGAAGCGTCGTATCGTGGTAGTAC
>JBDTTD010000016.1:0-18589 GCA_039930805.1 Gemmatimonadales bacterium
TGCGAGCCGGTTCTCATAGCGGGCCTGGACCAGACCTGCTTCCGCCTCGGCCAGGTCCACCTGGGAGTCGAGCAGGTCGAGAATCGTGCTCGCCCCGGAACGGTAACGAAGCTCCTGCATACGATAGGTCTGGCTTGCCACCGTGACGGCCACCAGGGCCAGTTCCACGGCCGCGGCAGTGACCTGATACCCATCATATGAACTGGTGACGTCGCGCCGGACCACGCGCTCCAGATCTTCCCGAATGGAGCGGGCCACGTCGCGGTTGACGCGGGCGCGACTGACCTCGATCTCCCGCTGTCCGTTGTTCCACAGAGGAAAGGAAAGGCTGAACGTCACCGAGCTGATGTTCGATGCCCCTGGGAAGATCCGGGTGTCATACCGCTGGTGGAGACCGCCGACGCTGAGCACCGGCAGGTATTCACCCCGCCGCGCCTTCAGCGTCGCTTCAGCGGAGCTCTCGTTGGCCCGGGCCGTCCGGTACTGGGGGCCCTGGTCGAGCGCAACCTGAAGCGCCTGGGGGAGGCTGACCGGGAGTTCCGCAGCCGGCACGGAATCCAACGCCACCGCATCTACCGGCCCATCGGCACCCACCCGCCGGCCCAGCTCCAATTGCGCCGTCCGGAGGGCATTGTGCCGGCGTAAACTGTCCACCTGAGCGCGAACCAGTTCCAGTACCAGCTGCAGCGAGTCGGTCTGCACCGCTGCACCCGAGGTCACCCGCGCTCGCGCCACCCCGAGGCCTTCCCGCGCCCTCCGGGCACGTTCCCCGTTGACGCGGGATAGCTCCTGGTTGACCAGCACGTCGTAATAGCTCGACTCCGTCTCGAGGGCTGCGTTGAACCTCTGCTCCAGCTCGCCCGCTTCGGCACTGGCGAGCTCCGCCTTGGTCCGGGACAGCTCGCTGAATTTCCGGAGGCTGAATATCTCGTAATTAGCGCTGGCCCGCCCGACGACCAGCGTGCTCGTGGGGTTGGCGGGATCGGCCGGGTTGAAGAAGTTTTCCGAGTACTTGGTTTCAGCCAGGCCCAACTCGACCGAGGGGACGAAGAAGGCCAACATGGCGGCCCGCCGGCCCCACTCCGCGTTGTCGATCCGGCCGAGTGCGCTGACATAGTCCGGATCGAACCGGGCGGAGCGGCGGAGAGCCTCACTCAGGGTTATGCGGGGGATCGAGTCCAGCGCCGGCACCGAATCGGGTGGGGCCGAAACGGCGGGGGCAGCCTGAAGCGCGAGTAGTAACAGCAGCATTAGTCGGCCTCGACCGTCGCCAGGCTGGGCCGGCGGCCCCCTATCCACCGCGCAACACGCTGGCGGAAACCGTCGAGAACCACATAGGCCACCGGGACGACGTACAGCGTCAGCACGGTGGACAGGAGCACCCCGCCCACGATGGCGTAGCCGAGCGGCCGCCGGCTCATCGATCCGGCGCCGAGACCGAGTGCAATCGGCAGCGCGCTGATGATGGTGGCGACCGAGGTCATCAGGATCGGGCGCAGGCGGATCCGGCCGGCCTCGAGCACGGCCTCCAGGGGGGGAAGGCCGTTTTCCAGGAGCTTATTGGCGTACTCCACCAGCAGGATCGAATTCTTGGTCACCAGGCCGATCAGCAGGATCATGCCGATCTGGCTGTACAGATTGAGGGTGGAGCCGGAAATCAGGAGCGCCACCAGCGCGCCGGTCACCGCAAGCGGCACCGAAAGCAGCACGGTAAACGGGTGCAGCAGCGACTCGAACTGAGAGGCCAGCACCATGAAGACCACCAGCAGAGCGAGACCGAAGGCGAAGTAGAGCGAGGTCCCGCTCTCCTCCAACTCGCGTGACTCACCCGCCAGCTTGGTCGTGCTGCCGGCCGGGAGGACTTCGGCCGCCAGGGCGTTGAGCGAATCGATGGCCTGGCCCAGGGCGAATCCGGGAGCCAGATTGGCCGTGAGGGTGAAGGAGCGTACCCGGTTGAAGTGGTTGAGGCGCAGCGGGCCCACTCCCTCCGTCACCCGGGTAACCGCACTCAATT
The DNA here is from genome assembly GCA_039930805.1 of Gemmatimonadales bacterium. Classification (GTDB taxonomy): domain Bacteria; phylum Gemmatimonadota; class Gemmatimonadetes; order Gemmatimonadales; family GWC2-71-9; genus CAVVWJ01. The sequence goes on from JBDTTD010000016.1 coordinate 2,015, forward strand.
GAATCAGCTGGTCGTTGCGCCCCCGCACGTACAGTCCGGCCATGTCGCTGGGCGTGGCCCGCTCCCGGGGGTCGAGCTGAACCCTTACGTCATAGAGCTTGTTGTTCTGGGTGAACGTGCTCACCCGGCGCCCCCCGAGCAGGGTCTGGAGCGTTCCGGCCACGTCCCCCACTGGCACGCCCAGGTCCTCCGCGCGGTCGCGATCAAAGGCCACGGACAGCTCCGGCTTGTTCACCCGCAGGTCGGTATCGACATTCACGAGCCCTGGGATCTGGCGAGCCCGCTGCGTCATGGTATCCATGGCCTGGGTCAGCGCAGCAAAGTCGGGGTGCTGTACCACGAAATTGACCGGGCTGCCCCAGCCGAAGGCGGGAGGATTGTTGGCAAACGCGAAGATGCCCGGGATGCCGAAGAACTGGGGTTGGACCTCACTGATCACGTCCTGCACCGTGCGGTCCCGCTCGGACCAGTCGGCCAACCGGGTGAAGACGATGCCACGGCTGGGCGCGCCCATGAAACCGCCGGTGATGCTGAAGTAGCTCCGCACCTCGGGAACCTTGCCGATGATGGCCTCGACCTGGCGCTGATAGCCGTCGGTGTACGCCAGCGTGGCCCCTTCCGGAGCAATGATGATGACCGGAAAAAAGCCGCGATCCTCCGGAGGTATGAACTCCCGCTCCAGCGATCGGAAGACCAGGACCGCCACGACCAGTGTGCCCACGGCCCCGGCCACCACAACCCAGCGGGCGGAAAGCGCAGCACGGAGCGTGCGCGCGTAGCCGGTCGCCAGATTGGTGAATCCATTCTCCAGCATCCGGTAGAGCACGCCGTGACGCTGAGGCACCCGCAGAATCTTGGCGCAGAGCATCGGGGTCAGGGTCAGCGCCACGAATCCCGAGATAATGACCGATCCGGCCACCGCGATCCCGAATTCGTTGAAGAGGCGCCCGGTGTTCCCCTGGAGGAACGCAAGCGGGGTGAAGACGGCCACCAGCGAGATGGTGGTGGCAATAACGGGGAAGGCGATCTCCCGGGTACCGTTGATCGCCGCCGTCTCGGGGTCCTCCTTCAGCTCTTCCTGGTGCCGGTAGGCGTTCTCGAGCACGATGATGGCATCGTCCACCACGATGCCGATGGCCAGGGTAAGGGCGAGCAGAGTGAAATTGTTGATGGAGAAGCCCAGGAAATACATGATGGCAAAGGCTGACACGATGGAGGTCGGAATTGCGAGAGCCGGAATGATGGTGGCGCGCAGGTTCCGAAGAAACACGAAGATAATGAGCACCACCAGGATGCCGGCCACGATCAGGGTTTCCTGGGCCTCGGTGATGGACCGGCTGACGAAGAGCGAGGTGTCGAACCCCACCTCGAGGCGCACCCCGGCCGGCAGGTCTCGCTGGATGCTGGGAAGAGCGTCTCGGATCGACTGCGCCACCTCGATGAGATTGGCCTTCGACTGTCTTACTATGCCGAGGGCCACGGCAGGCGTGCCCTTGTAGCGAAACGCGCTGCGGTCGTCCTCGGGGCCCAGCTCAACGCGACCGATGTCCTTGAGCTTGATGAGTTGGCCCTGACCGCTGCTCACAACCAACTCCCGAAATTCCGCCGGCGTTTTGAGCTCGCCGAGCGAGCGGACCGAGAACTCCCGCCGATTAGACTCGATCCGGCCCGCCGGTATCTCCACGTTGCGGGAGCGGATGGCCTGCTCGATGTCCTGAACGGTGAGGCCCCGGGCGGCGAGCTCGGCCGCGGACAACCAAACGCGCATCGAGTATCGCCGCTCGCCGGCGATGAAGACCCGGCCTACTCCCGGAAGGCTTTGCAGCCGGGTTTTCACCACCCGGTCCGCAATGTCCGACAGTCGCAGCAGGTCGTAGTTCTCGCCCCCCAAAGCCAGCCAGAAGAAGGGCTGGGCATCCGCTTCCTGCTTGGCGATTACCGGCTCCTCGATGTCCTGCGGGAGCCGCCCTCGAACCCGCGAGACCCGATCACGAACGTCCTGGGCCGCATCGTCCACGTCGCGGTCGAGGGTGAACTCCAGCGTGATATTGCTCTGCTCCTCACCGCTGGAGCTGGTCAGGGTCCGGACGCCAGGCACAGTGCTGAGCTCGTCCTCCAGGGGGTCGGTAACCGCCGATTCCACCACCTGCGGATTGGCGCCCGGAAGGAAGGTAGAGACCGAAATGATCGGAGGATCGACGTCGGGATACTCCCGTACCGAGAGCTGGAGGTACCCGATGAAGCCAAAGAGCACCAGAGCCAGGCTCAGCATGCTCGCCAGAACCGGCCTCCGAATCGACATGTCCGAAATTTTCATGACGGTACCCTTCCAGGATCAGACGGCGGCGGCCCCGTGCCCCCCAACCTTCAGCGAGCTCATGCTATATGTCGAACGAAATGCCCCAGAATCGACCGCCGGGGCTCGGTGTCACCCAGCTTAGGCGCCAATTGCGCATGTCATTTGCAGGCTGAAACGGTTGCGAACCTGGCACACTACGGAGCGGCGCACGGGGAGATTCAGTCGCGACAAGCCCCCGCCCGATGTGCTAGATTCACGGTCTCTCGTTCCAAGGTTCCCATGGCAGCCCCCAAACTGTCGAGCCGGCAACAGGCGCAGCTGGCCTATCTCACGCTGCTGCCTCCGAAGTTCCAGCGCATTTACAGCGTGATCGAGCAGCTGGCCCTCCCTCGAGTCGACGAAACCCTGATGCGAGCGCTCGCCCGGCTGGTCGACGACATCAAGGGCAACGCCGCCTCGCTGAGCATGGGCCCCCTGGCCGAAACGGCAGGACGCATGGGCATGGTGGTACGTGGCGGCGGCGGGATGCCCACGAAGGTACGTGGACTGAGGGATCTGCAGGGCAGCCTTAAGATCAACTACGATGCGGCTTTGCGGGCAGCTACCACGCCAGGCGCACTGGGCGAGGAAGAGCCTCCCGCTGAGAGCCCTCCGGTCTAAGCCGGCCCGCGGCCCCGCTTGGCGAGAATTCGGTCGACGATCGGTCCCGACATCAGGATAATCGTGAAGTGGATCAGCACCCCGATGAGCAATGACACGTAGGCGAGCGCGCCCAGGATGAGCCCGGCACCAACGGATGCGAAAAGGACCCCAAACCAAGACATCGAACCGCCTCCGGAACAGGATGAGCCGCCCTTGGGGCGGAAGGTTAGTCAGAACGGTTCGGTCACCGCAACCCAACACTATAGCCCAACACTATGTATCATCGAGGTATCACCATGCGCATTAGCAGTTTTGCCGCCGGCTTAGCCACCGCGTTGATGCAGGTCCCGTCTGCGCGGGCCCAGTCTCAGGCGCCCTCGAAGGATCCCAGCGAGCATGCCGATCATGCGGTCCAGGGTGGCGGGTCGCTCCCGGCCGGATGGTCTGCCCGGCCCGACGGCACCGGAGATGTCAAGAACATCAAGTTCGCCGTCATGGAGCCCGGCTATCATCTTACCCTCGGCCCGGCGACGATTCTTTATCGCAAGAGCGACCAGGCCAAGGGCCCGTTCCACACCCTGGCGACCTTCCACCAGATGAAGAAGCTGGAACACTCCGAGGGGTACGGGCTCTTCATGGGAGGGCAGGCGCTCGACGGCAAGGACCCGAAGTACACCTATTTCCTGGTGCGGGACGATGGGAAATACCTCATCAAGCGGCGCGATGGCGACAAAACCACCGAGGTGACCCGGGGCTGGACCGCGCATCCCGCGATCAAGAAGGGGGACGCGCAGGGAGCGGCCACCAACCTCCTGGAGATCGACGCCAAGCAGAACCCCACCAAAGTCGATTTCAAGGTGAACGGGCAGACCGTCTACTCGGCCGGCGCCGCGAGCACCGGCGTCAAGGGTATCGTGGGTCTACGCGTCAACCACAACCTGGATGTACACGTCGAAGGATTCGACCTGCACCAGTGATCCGAGGGACAGGGTCGATGCGACAGCCTTGACGGTCGACCCTGCCCCCGTACATTAGACTCATGCATCCCCACGCTCCCCGGCGCTGGAATCGACTCTCTAATTGTGACGCATTCACTTAGGGCGCCAGGTGTCGGGGTCTGTTTGTTGCCGTAGTTCCCGGCCCGCTGGCTCCAAGCGGGTCTTTTTTGTTGTCCATCACTTCCCCAGCCTTGGGAGACCACCATGCAGCAAGCGAAAGTTGGCGGAGCATTCGTGATCATTGGCGCGTTGCTGAGCGCGATACCGGCCCAGGCACAAGTCACGGTCGGCGCGGACCTCGGCCTCTTCAGCTCTTACGTCTGGCGCGGGATCACGTACACGAACAAGCCCGTCATTCAGCCCGACATCTATCTCACCGTGCCGGTGAGCAGCGCGTCGATCACCGTGGGCGGCTGGGGAAACATCGAACCGGGTGCGTACAATGGGGCCACAGACATCAGCGAGAACGGGTCAGACGGCGCGGGCCTGGCCGAGTTCGACTGGTGGGGCGAAGTAGGGTTCCCAGTAGGGCCGAAGACCACGCTAATCGCTGGGGTCACCGGCTACCACTTCCCCAACGACGATGGCTTCACCTCGGCCGCGAATACGATCGAGATCTACGGAAAGGCCGCCTTCGACGTGCTGCTGTCCCCGAAGCTCGCCGTGTGGTACGACGTCGACAAGATCAAGGGGGCATACTTCGAGGGGAGCGTCTCCCACTCGGTGGCGGCGAGCGAGAAGGTTTCTGTCACCCTTGGTGCGCTGGCCGGACTGAACGCCGGGCAGGGTATCCCTAGCGACCCGCTCTCTACTGAGTCCTTCAACTTCGCCGACGACGGGTTCACCCACCTGGACTTATCAGCCGCGGTTCCATTCACCGCCGGTCCTCTCTCGTTCACGCCGGCGCTGCATTTCGTGATTACGGGAGACGAGGCCACCAAGTTCACCAAGATTGATGCGACCACGGGGCTGCCCAACAGTAAGGACGTGAAACTCTGGGGCGGGGTGATGATCAGCTGGTCGAAGGCACTGGGCGCAGAACCGGAAGCGCCGGCCTCCTCGGAATAGCAGTCCGGGCACAATTCCGCCTGGTGAGGTTGAAAAAGGGCGGCCACTTCAGCCGCCTTTTTTCTGTACTGCCCTACCTGTTATACGCTTTTGGCAACTTCCCGGAAAGTGTCTTCCAGCCGGTTCAACATCTCCTGGAGCAGATTTATCGGTATGCCCAGGGCCGGCTCGATTCGGATGACCTGGGCCCGGGAGTAGGTTCCCGCCACCAGCACCCCCCGCTTGAACAGGCCGGAAGCCACCTGCCAGCCGATCTCCTGTACTGGAAACTCCATCCCGACCAGCAGCCCCTTTCCGTGGGCCTCCTTCAGCACTGAGGGATACTTGTCGGCGAGACAGCCAAGCTCCCGAAGCAGAAATTCGCCCTTCACCGCCGCCTGACCGGGGAGATCCTCCTCGAGGGTCACCTGAATTGCGGCCAGGCCCGCGGCGCACGCCAGCGGATTACCGCCGAACGTGGTGGAGTGGATGATCGGGTTGGGAATCATTACCTCCCAGATCTTTGCGCTGGAGATGAACGCCGAGAGCGGCATCACCCCGCCACCGATCGACTTGCCGACGCACATGATGTCCGGTACCACGTTCCAGTGGTCCACTCCCCAGAGCTTCCCGGTGCGTCCCATTCCGGTCTGGATCTCGTCGGCAATGAGCAGTGCCCCATAGCGGGTGCACAGCTCACGGGCCCGGGGCAGGAAGTCAGCTGGAGGTACCACCCCACCGGCCTCGCCCTGCACCGGCTCCAGCACCACGCCGGCGATCCGGACGCCGACAGCCTCACACCGCTCGAACTCGTGTTCCAGTGCATCTGCGTCACCGTACGGCACGAACCGGACATCCTGAAGCCCGAACTGAAACGGCTCCCGGAACGAGGCCTTCCCCATCAGCGATAGCGACCCCATCGACTTGCCGTGGAAGCCGCCAATGGTCGAGATGAACGTGTTCCGCTTGGTGTAGAGCCGGGTGAGCTTGATGGCCCCTTCGATAGCGTCAGTTCCGTTGTTGATGAAGAAGGAGTTCTGCAGGTCGCCGGGGGTAACCTCGGCAAGAACCTTGGACAGCGCCGCGCGCCACGGCTCCAACAGCTCCTGACTGTTGAGAGCCATGCGCTGCATCTGATCGGTGACGGCCTTGACGATCTTGGGGTGGTTGATCCCGGCGCTGAAGATTCCGTAGCCGCCCAGGCAGTCGATGTACTCGCGGCCCAGGAGATCGTAGAGGAGCGACCCCTGGCCCGACCACTCCAGCGCCGCGAACTGCCCAGCCTCAGTGACGGACTTACGGTAACCTATGAACCCGCGGTTGTAGTACTTCTCATAACTCTCGACCGTCTCGGCGATAAACGCCTGCTTCTCCGCCGTCGATAACTCTCGACCCCCGATGACATCGAGATACCGCTGGGTGTGCCGCAAAACCTGATCGTTCGGTAACCGCAATTAATCGGCGCTCCTTTTGTAAGCGGGGAAGCGGGACAGCGGGGAAGCGGGGCCGTTGGCTCCGCGTCCTTCCAGAATTCACCGTGCCCGCCCCTGGGTTGACCTAAGCCGACTTTATCTCTGTCCAGATCTGATCCCATGTGGCGGTGTCCTTGCCCAGGTCGACCTGATACTCAAGGCGGTTGAGCTCGTCCTCGGTCGGGTAGGGCACCGGATTCTTCATGACCTTGGCCGCCGCCGCGTTGGGCGTTCCGTAGCCGGTGGCCTCGGACAACGCGGCGCCGACCTCGGGCCGCAGGATGTAATTGATCCACTCGTGCGCGGCGCGCTTGTTCGGGGCGCTCTTGGGGATGGTCATGGAGTCCCCCCAGATGGTGCACCCTTCCTTGGGAATGACGTAGGCCAGATTGGGCTGCTCCGACTTGGCCTGGGTCGTGTCGCCGTTCCAGAGCTGGGAGATCCATACGTCACCCGAGATGAGCTGAGCCTTTACCGGCGCCGAGATGTAGGCTTTCAGGTTCTTCTTCGCATCGATGCAGTCGGCCTTGGCCTGAGCCAGCTCCTTGGGATCAGTGGAGTTGAGCGAGTGGCCCCGGTGACGAAGTTCGGCGCCGATCACCTCACGGCCATCGTCCATCATCGTCAGCTTCTTGGCGAACTTCTTGTCGTGAAAGACATCCCAGCTGTCCACCCGCGTCTTGACCTTGTCGGTTCGGTACGCGATTCCCGTGGTGCCCCACTGCCAAGGTACGGTGTACTTGTTACCCGGATCGGAGGGAAGGCTCCGGAAGATCGGTGAGATGTTCCCGGCGTTGGTGATGTACTTCTGGTTGAGCGGCGTGATCAGGTCCGTTGCCACCAGGACCGGAACGATGTATCCGCTGGGGACCACGATGTCATAGCCGCTGGCCCCGGCCTGCAGCTTGGCCACCATCTCCTCGTTGCTCTCGTAGGTGTCGTACGTCACCTTGACCCCGAACTCCTTCTCGAAGTTCGGAACCGTGTCTTCGGCGATATAATCCGACCAGTTGTAGAGGTGCAGCTCCTTTTCTATCGGGCCCAGGTCGGCCACGGCGGCCGCCGCCGCGCTGCTATCGCCGGCGGTGCCGGCACCACTCCCTCTGCCCTTGCAGGCGTTCAGCAGCAGCCCCACCGAGCTCACGCTCAACCCCAGAGCCAGGGCACGAGACATGAACTCCCGCCGCGAAACTCCGCCGCGCTCGAGCTGCTCTACCAGGCGTTCGACCTCCGTACGCTTGCTCACAGAATTGCCTCCTCGGTTGGAGTCGTCGGGTTACGTGGAGCACTCAGCTCAGCCAGTCGCGGGTTCGGTAGTAGCCCCCAACGAAGGGCAGGAACCAGGGGAAACCGTTGAAAAAGGGAATCGCCTTGAATCGCTTGCCGCCCAGATCCGGCACCTGACCGGTGCCCAGGAGCACCTCGCCCATCCTGGTGCCCAGATATGTGGCCAGAGCCACCCCGTGTCCGCAATAGCCCATCGAGTAATGCACGCCATCGAGCCGGCCGGCGTGGGGCAGATGATCCATGGGATAGGCCACCTTGCCGGTCCAGGCATAGTCGATCGTGGCACCAGCCAGCTCGGGAAACACATCCCGCATACCCGCCGCCAGAATCCGCGCACTGCGCTTGACGCTGGCGGGCGTGAACGATGCCCGACCCCCGAAGACCATCCTGCCGTCCGGCGAGAGCCGGAAATAGTAGAGCAGGTTCTTGGTATCACTCATCACCCGCCCCCTGGGAATCAATTGCCGGGCCAGTGACTCGCCTAACGGCTGGGTGGCGATGATATAGCTCCCGATCGGGATGACGCGGCGCCGAAGCCGGGCCAGGGCAGCCGGAGTGTAGCCGTTGGTGGCCGCCAGGACTTCCCGGGCCCGCACCACGCCGCGGCTGGTACCCAACTCAAAGCCGCCGGGCACCTTCCTGACCCTGGTGACCTCGGTGTCCTCCATCAGGCGCGCGCCGGCGCGCGCCGCTGCCTGCCCCAGGCCCTGGACGTACCTGGCGGGCTGGAGTGAACATCCACCCGGGTCCAGCAGCGCGCCATGGTACCGGACGGAGCCGATCTCGGCGCCCATGTCCTTCCGGCTCAGCAGCTCGGTTTGGTAGCCCACCTCCTGTTGAAGGAATCGGCCACTCTGTTCCAGTGCCGGCATGTGGCCCGGCTTTGCCGCCAGGGTAAGCGCGCCACAACGAGTGAAATCACAGGCGATCCCTTCCTCGTCGATCAGCCGCGCCAGCAGCTGCATGGCGTCGAGGGTCAGCTGGAACATTCGGCGCGCGCGCTCCGGCCCCACCATGCGGGCCAGCTCCTCCATCTCCGGCTTGAAACCCTGAAGGACAAAGCCACCATTTCTGCTGCTGGCACCCCAGCCCAGCTGGTGCCGTTCCAGGAGGGTGACGTCGGTACCGGCACGCGCCAGAGTCCGCGCCGCGGCCAGGCCGGTATAGCCGCCGCCGATGATGGCGATGTCGGTTGAGGTTGGCAGTGGGACAGCGGGGCGGCGGGGCAGTTCCACCTGATCAGACCAAAGACATGCCTCGATCATTGTCACCCCATTGCGTGAACCACAAGCCGAACTCGAATTCCTGGAACCGCCCCGCTGCCCCGCCTACTTCGCCCGAGCCAGCCGGTCGGCCAGATAGATCAGGATAGCCGTTGCAACGAGGATGATCGTGCTGATCGCGTTGATACTGGGCTCCACATTCTTCCGGACCATGCCGTACACCACAATCGGCAGCGTCGATGATCCCGGCCCCGACACGAACGACGTGATGACGAAATCATCGAACGACATCGTGAACGCGAGCAGCGCTCCGGACAGAATGCCGGGCCAGAGCTGCGGCACGGTCACCTTCCAGAACGTGGTTATCTCGTCTGCCCCCAGGATCATGGCGGCCTCCTCCAGGTTCTCGTCCATTCCCTGGATGCGAGCCAGCACCACGATCACGACGAAGGAGATGCAAAACGCTACATGGGCGATGGTAATGGTGGTGAGGCCGAGCGGAAACTTCAGCAGCACAAAGAGGAGAAGCAACGAGATCCCGGTAACGATCTCGGGCGTCACAATCGGCACGTACAGGAAGCCCTCCAGGGCCCTGCGCCCGCGGAACTGCTGCCGGCCAAGTGCCAGGGCCAGCAGAGTCCCGAACACTGCCGAGATGATCGTTGCCATTCCGCCCACGATGAGGCTGGCCTTCAGCCCTCGCAGGATGTCGGGCCGCTCCAGCAGACGCTGGTACCACTGGAGCGTAAACCCGCGCCAGTCAACCGAGAACTTGGAGTCATTAAACGAGAACACCACCAGTACCAGGACTGGCAGGTGCAGGAAAAAGTAGACCGCCCCGGTCAGGGCGATGAGCCATCGCGGCAGGCCCGTGGTCACAGGGACGGCGCTCCGCCGGAGTTGCGGTCCTTCACTCGCAAGTAGAACATGACGGCCGCGAGGACCAGCGCCATGACGATGAACGAGGCGGCCGAGCCGAACGGCCAGTTGCGTGCGCTGGAGAACTGATTCTGCACCAGGTTGCCGATCATGACCTGCTTGGCCCCACCCAGCAGGTCGGCCGTCAGGAAAGACCCGAGGGCCGGGATGAAGACCAGCAGCGACCCGGCGACCACCCCTGGCGTTGACAGCGGCAGTGTCACCCGGCGAAACCGGGCAGCCGGGCGCGCTCCAAGCACCTCGGCGGCCTCGAGCAGCGATAGGTCCACCTTCTCGAGCGAGGCGTAGATCGGAAGGATCATGAAGGGCAGAAAGCCGTACACCAACCCTGCCATCACCGCGAATGGGGTGTACAACATGGTCAACGGCTCATCAATCATCCCCAGCTTCAGCAGCCAGGAGTTGATCAGCCCGGTGTCACGCATGAGAAAGATCATGGCGAAGGTCCGGACCAGAAAACTGGTCCAGAACGGCAACACGACCAGGAACAGGAGGAACGTCCGCCACCGACCGCTGCGCGCGATGACGTAGGCCACCGGATAACCGAGGAAGAGACAGATGACGGTGCACGCGATCGACCAGGCGAACGTCCGCTGCAGGACCTGCAAATAGAGTGGATCGAAGAAGCGGGCGTAGTGCTCCAGGGTAAAGCCCGGCTCGACCCCGCCGTAGATCCCGCGGGGCATGAGGCTGTACACCAGCATGATGATCAGTGGAACGAGGAAGAAGGCCAGCAGCCAGAACCCTCCGGGCGCCACCAGTGCCCAGGCCCTGGCCTCCGGCCGGGTGTACAGCCAGGCGAGTGCACGTTCCCGGAAGGCGCCCACTAATCCTCCTCCAGGATCTGGCAGTCCTCCGGAAGCCAGGCCACCGCGGCGGCATCCCCCCGCGTCCAGGTCAGCGGCTTGATCAGCTGGCCCTCATTACGTAAAGCCACGGTCACATCGTCCGCGTCGGGGATGGCGACGATCACATGCATCGTCTCACCCAGGTAGATGATGTCCCGCACGGTGCCGACCACCGCGTTCTCGCCGGGCGGGACCGCGTCAGGCCGCTGCATATCCAACCATTCGGGCCGAACCGCGATGCGGATTGCTTGCCCCTCCTGCAAGCTGGCGGTGTGGGGTACCCGGAAGGTCCCGCCCCCATCCCGCTCGACCAGCCACTCACCATTCAGTCGCTGCTTCACCCGCCCATCGAAGAAGTTTGACTCGCCAATGAACTTGGCGACGAAGGCGGTGCGGGGGTTCTCGTAGATCTCCGCCGGGGTTCCCAGCTGGGCCACTCGCGCATTGTCCATCACGGCAATGCGATCGGACATGGTGAGCGCTTCTTCCTGGTCGTGGGTGACGTAAATGAAGGTGGTGCCGAGCTGCTTGTTGAGGGCCTTGAGCTCCAGCTGCATCTCCTTCCTGAGCTTGAGATCGATCGCGCCGAGCGGCTCGTCCAGCAGCAGGATGTCGGGCTCCAGGACCAGGGCGCGGGCCAGCGCCACCCGCTGCCGCTGCCCACCCGAGAGCTGGCCCGGCATCCGCTGGGAAAAGACGTCCGGCTTGAGCCGCACCATCTCCAGCGCCCGGCCGACCCGGCCCTCGATCTCATTCCTGGGAGTCTTGCGCTGCTCCAGCCCGAAGGAAACGTTGCGGGCGACGGTCAGATGCGGGAAGAGAGCATAGTTCTGGAAGACCATGGCGATCTTCCGCTCATAGGGCCGCTTCTTGTTGACCATCTCGCCCAGCAGCCGGACCTCCCCGCCGTCCTCATCCGGTTCCTCGAAGCCGGCCAGCAGTCTTAAGGTCGTGGTCTTGCCGCATCCCGACGGGCCCAGGATCGAGAAGAACTCGCCTCGGCGGATCTCGAACGAGATGTCGTCTACCGCCTTCACCTCGCCGAAGCTCTTGGAAACGCGGGCGAGTTGAACGACGGGATGGCTGCTGGACCGGGGAGAGGCGACCAAGGAGAGGAAGTCCTTTGAGAGTCGGAAACACGAGGTGACCCGACCGAACGTACCCCCGGACGTTGAGCCTGTCGAGAGATGGCGCTCTATTGTCGTGCCAGTGTCGGAGGCAGACCGGCCGCAGCCTCGAGCGCCGCTCCAAACACATCCAGCCCCTCATCGATCAGCGCATCGTCGGCCGTGAGTGGGGCCAGGACCCGGATCACGTTTCCGTAGGTGCCTGCCGACAGTAGCACCAGACCTCGAGCCAACGCCGCGGCGAGAATCCGGCCGGTCAGGGCCTTGTCGGGAGTCCGGGTCTGCCGATCGGTAACCAGCTCCATGGCGACCATAGCGCCCAGGCCCCGCACATCGCCGATACACTGATATTGGTGAGCCCATTTCTCAAACCGGGCTTTTATCCGATCCCCGGTCTGCTGGGCTCGGTCCGGAATCCGTTCCTTCTCCATGGCATCCAGCACCGCGAGTGCCGCGGCGCAGGCGAGAGGATTTCCCCCGTAGGTGCCACCCAGCCCGCCCACATGGGGCGCGTCGAGCACGTCCGCCCGTCCGGTGACCGCCGCCAGCGGGAGGCCACCGGCCAGAGACTTGGCAGTAATGATGATGTCGGGAACCAGATCGTAGTGCTCCGAGGCGAACAGCCTGCCGGTTCGCCCGAATCCCGTCTGAATCTCGTCGGCAATGAAAAGAATGCCGTGATCCCGGGCGAAGCCCGCGAGGACGTCGACGTATTCTCTGGGGGCGGGCACGAAACCCCCTTCGCCCAGCTCCAGCTCCATGATGATGGCCGCGACGGAATCGGGGTCGACCGTGCTGGCGAAGATCTCCTCCAGGCGCACCCGGCTGGCCATACAGCACTGTCCCCCTGTCCCCCTGTCCCCCTGTCCAACCCCACACCGATAACAATAAGGAAACGGAATTTGATACACCTCGGGGGCAAATGGGCCGAAACCCTTTTTGTAGGGCATCACCTTGGAGGTCAGCGCCATGGCGAGATTGGTCCGGCCGTGAAAGCCATGCTCGAAACAGACCACCGCCTGCCGGCCCGTGAAGAACCGCGCCACCTTGACGGCATTCTCCACCGCTTCGGCGCCGCTGTTGACGAAGAAGGTCCGCTTCTCGTGATCCCCCGGCGTCGCGCGATTGAGCCGTTCGGCGAGCTCGACATACGGCTCGTAGGTCGAAACCGGGAAGCAGAGGTGGGCGAAGCGATCCAGCTGCTCCCGCACCGCCTGGACCACTCCCGGGTGCCGGTGGCCGGTATTCACCACCCCGATTCCACCCCCAAAATCGATCAGGCGGTTGCCATCGACGTCGGTAAGCACCGCACCCTCGGCCAGTGCCACGGCTATGGGCGTTACCGCGGGTACCCCCCGGGGCACGGCCTTGGCCCGCCGGGCCAGAAGGGCACGGCTCTGGGGACCGGGTATCTCGGTCTGGAGACGGATGACGCCGGACATCGGTTCCTCGATATGGAAGCAGGAAGAATAAAGGAGTGCTGGCGAACACGGCAATTCGGAGTAGGATAGTACCGGAGTCTGCTACTCTGCGTTTTCCGACCACACTTACAGGGAGCATCCTGCCATGACCCGGCGTCGTTCGAGGCTGCCCGGCAGCACCACCCTGATCCCTCTGGTCCTCGCAGTCGTGGCGTGCGGCGGCTCGGAGAAGAAGTCCGAGGGTCCGAAGGGTGAGACGCGCAAAATCGAGATCACCCCTACTAAAGACGCCCGAGCCGATGCCCGCACCTACCTGTCGCAGCTCTGCCCGAAGCCGATCGGGGGTGAGCTCAACTTCATGGTGTGGGAGGGCTACACCGACACGCTCTTTACCCGGCCGTTCGAAGAAGTCTGCGGGGTCAAGGTCAACGCCACCTACATGGGGTCGAGTGACGACCTGGTGGCCAAGCTGCGGGCCGGCGGCGCCGAAACGATCGACCTGATCTCGCCCTCGAGCGATGCGGCCACCGCGATCATCGACGCCGGGCTTGCCGCACCCCTCGATGTGGGTCGAATCCCGAGCTACGACGCTCTAAGCGAAGGCTTCCGCAACCTGAAGGTTGCCCGCAAGGGCGACCAGATCTACGGGCTACCCTGGGCTTTCGGCCCCAACCCGCTGATCTACGACACCACGAAGGTCAAGCCGACTCCGGCTTCGTGGGGCGAGCTGTGGGACAAGAAGTACCGGAAAAAGCTCTCCCTTCAGGACGACATCGCCACCCTCTATATGGTGGCGCAGTACCTGGGCATGGATGATCCGAAGGACCCGAGCAAGCTCTACAATCTTTCCGATGCGGAGCTGGCCAAGGTAAAGGCCAGGATGCTGGAGCTCCGGCCCAACGTGCGCAAGTACTGGGTCACGGCGGGCGACATGACCCAGCTGTTTCAGAGCCGTGAGATCGTCGCCGGCGAGGGCTGGCCGCTGATGACCAACCAGCTACGCCAGGCCAAATTCCCGGCCGGAGAGACGATCCCCAAGGAAGGGACGACCGCCTGGGCCGACCACTGGGTGCTGACCAAGGGCGCCAAGAACCTCAATGCTGCCTATGCCTGGCTGGAATACTCGGCACAGCCCTTTACTCAGAAGCTGCTGTATGACGTAACCGCCTACATCGTGGCCAATCCGGATGCCAGGCGCTATATGGCCCCGGAGGAGGCGGCCACCCAGCGGGATATCTCGGATTATGGCTCCAAGGTGAACTTCTGGCAGTGGAGTCCCCGCCGCGAGAAGTATCAGGAAATCTGGAATGAGGTGAAAGCCGCGAAGTAAGTAGCGTCAGGTGAGATCTTCACCTCTCCTCCAGCTTCGCGACCTCACCAAACGCTTCGGCGACTTTGCTGCGGTGGACCGCCTGACGCTCGACGTGGCGTCAGGCGAGTTCCTGACGCTACTCGGCGCCTCCGGCTCGGGTAAGACCACCACGCTGCGGATGATCGCTGGCTTCGAGGTTCCCAGCGCCGGCGAGATCCTCATGGGCGGGACGCCAATCACGGTACTGCCCCCCTACAAACGCGACATCAACACCGTCTTCCAGCACTACGCGCTCTTCCCCCACATGAGTGTGCGCCAGAATGTCGAGTATGGTCTGCGGATGAAAGGTGTGCCCTCGGGTGAGCGCGCCTCGCGGGTGAAGGATGCCCTCGAAATGGTCCAGCTGGCACCGCTGGCCGACCGGGCCCCTCGCCAGCTGTCCGGCGGTCAGCAGCAGCGGGTGGCGCTCGCCCGAGCCCTGGTCAACCGGCCGCGGGTGCTGCTTCTGGACGAACCGCTCGGCGCACTCGACCTCAAGCTACGAAAGGAGATGCAGCTCGAGCTCAAGCACCTGCAGACCGGCCTTGGCATCACGTTCGTGTACGTGACCCACGATCAGGAGGAGGCGCTCACCATGAGCGATCGCATCGTGCTCATGAGTCAGGGCGGCATCGCCCAGATCGGCTCACCGCGCGACCTCTACGACCGGCCCTTGTCGCGCTACGTGGCCGATTTCATCGGGGAGACGAACCTGCTGCCCGGGACCGTGGTGGAGACCGTTGACGGCGTCGTCACTCTCAGGATAGGAGACACCGTGGCGCGGGGGCTGAGCGATGCTGCACTGGCCCCCGGGAGCGAGGCCTGGCTGACAGTACGTCCCGAAGTGATCGATCTTCTGGATGCGCGCCTGCCGCCGGCCGGCTGGAACGCGATCTCGGGAATGGTGGTGGACACGGTATACGCCGGATCTGTCGTCCGGGTCCACGTCGAGCTGCGGGGTGGCCGCCGGTTGGTGGCCAACCTGCTCCCCGGGACGGTCCTTCCAGCAGGCAGCCAGGCGACTCTCACCTGGCCAGTCGAGCGCGGGCGCTGCGTCCGTGAGTGACCGGCTGACCCTCTTCGACCGGCTCTGGTCCCGACCGCTGCTCCGGACCGCACTGGCCGCCGCCCTGCCGGTCGGATTCGTCACCGCGCTGCTATTCGTTCCCTATGCCCTTCTGCTGGTTCATTCCTTTTGGCGGCTCAGAAATGGGACCATCACCCACGAGCTCACCCTGGAGAATTACAGCAGGCTGTTTGGAACCGAGCTGTATCCGAACACCATCCTGTTTTCCGCCGGCATCGCCCTTCGGGTAACGCTCTTTTCCCTGCTGCTTGCATATCCCCTGGCCTACTTGCTCGCGTTCAAGGTGAAGCGTCACAAGCACCTGATGTACATGGCGGTCATCATTCCGCTGTGGGTGAGCTATCTGGTGCGGGCCTACGCCTGGAAGATCATCCTGGGCCAGGAAGGAATCCTGAACGGACTGCTGGCGTCGATGGGGCTGATCCACGAGCCGCTCACCTTCCTCCTGTACAGCCGGTGGGCAGTTATCCTGGCCCTCACTCACATCTACACCCCCTTCACCTTGATGCCGATTTATGCCGTTCTGGAGGCAATCCCGCCTGGGCTCAAGGAAGCCAGCCAGGATCTGTATGCCAGCCGCTGGCAGACGTTCCGGCGCATCATCCTTCCGCTCTCCCTTCCGGGAGTGCTGGCGGGGTCAACGTTTGCCTTCGTGCTCAGCATGGGCGACTTCCTCGCTCCCCAGCTGCTCGGAGGGAACGACAGCGCGTTGATGGTCTCCAACCTGGTCTGGAGTCTCTTCGGCGTGGCCTATAACTGGCCGCTGGGAGCCGCTGTCTCGGTGGTCGTCCTGACACTCACCTTGTTCCTGCTCTGGCTGGTGAACCGGGTCGA
>JBDTTD010000017.1:0-18343 GCA_039930805.1 Gemmatimonadales bacterium
GTTCGAGTCGAGTCTGATCGGTCGCGAGGCCGAATGGGCCACCTTGATGAAAGGGTGGCAGGCGGTAAAGCGGGGAGCTGGCCGCATCGTGCTCATTCAAGGCGAGGCCGGCGTTGGGAAATCGCGGCTGGCCGAAGAATTCATTCGTTGGGTCGTGGCCCAGGGAGGCGGTGTTCTTCGGGGCCACGGGTACGATGTCACCCCTGGGATCCCGTACGAGCCGGTGGTAGAGGTGCTGCGGGACGCCCTTGCGGCTCCGGGGTTGGCCGGCACGGCTCCCGAGTGGCTCACTGAGGTCACCCGTCTTGTCCCGGAGCTGAAACAACGATTTCCCGCGCTGACCGAACCCGGAACACCGTCCAATTCCACCGAGGGGTGGCGCCTATTCGAGGGAGCGGCGCAGCTGATGCTGGCCCTGGCTGCCGAGCGACCTCTGGTGATCTTCCTGGACGACCTGCAATGGTGTGACAGCGACAGCTGTAACCTGCTCCGCTTTCTGGCCCGGCGAACCGAGCAGGTGCCGGTCATGTGGCTCGGTACTCTGAGCCTCGGAGAGCTCGAGCGGGACGCACCCGCCGCGCGTCTTTGCCGCGTGCTGCGGGCCAAGGCTCACGCCAGTGTGGTGTCACTGGGGCCGCTTTCCGAGGAAGAGCTCTGGCGCATGATCCGGGAAATGGGTCACCTCAGCACCCCCACCGGCGCACGACGCTTCGCCAACCGGATCTTCGGCGTCACGGCGGGAAATCCGTTCTACACCATCGAGCTGCTGAAGACGATGTTCGCCCAGGGACTGCTCGCCCTGGACGAGGAGAGCAGCGAATGGACTGCATTATCGGCGGCGGTGACCGGTGGACGGGAGTTCCCGGTGTCCCAGACTGTTCACGACGTGATCGCCGAACGGGTCGAACGGTTGCCCGAGCAGCTCAACGAAGTGCTCATTACCATTTCCGTAGCCGGTGCGGGCTGTCGCACCGAAGTATTGTCTCACGTTCATGGCATCTCGCGGCTGCATGCCGCGGGGGTGGGCGACGCATTGGTCGGCCGCCGGCTGATCGTAGAGGAGGGAGGGGTGTACCGCTGCGCCCATCCGGTCATCGCGCATGTGGTCCGGGACGGGCTCACCGCCGTGCGTCGCCGGGAGGTGCACCGGACGTTGGCGCTCGCGCTGGAGCGGTTGGTGGCGCCCGAGGATGCACGGGATACGGCTCGAGAGATCGCTCGCCACGCCGACCGTGGTGGAGAGCCGGGGTTAGCTTACCGGTTCGCGCTGATAGCCAGCGAGGGTGCAGTCGAGCGGTACGCCTTCTCCGAGGCGCTGTCCTGGCTCGACCTCGCGGCGTCCAACGCGCGCGGGGTGGCGGAAGCTGACGCGGTGAACCGGCTCACGGCCGATGTGCTGGAAGCGGCAGGGTGGAGCGAGATCCCGCCGCTTACCAAGCTGGGTGGGCCGATTACCCGCGAGCTTGAGCGGGAGGATTTCGATCTGCCGGTGCGAGGCTAGCTCGCCGAGAGTCGGCAACGTTTCGTCCGTACCTCACCGCGGTCATCTCCGCCAGAATCGCCAACGCGATCTCGCCCGGCTGCCGCCCGCCCAGGTCCAGCCCGATGGGGCCATGGAGCCGCCCGATCTGCTCTTGGGTCAGTCCGAGCTCCCGAAGCCGTTCGCGGCGGGCCGCCTGCGTCTTTTTCGACCCGATTGCACCCACATAGGCAGCGGGAGACGGCAGTGCGATCGTGAGAGCAGGCTCATCGAACTTCGGATCGTGCGACAGCAGGCAGACGTAGCAGGTGGAGTCCAGGCCGATCCGCTCGAACGCCTCGTCCGGCCATGCCAGTATCAGCTCATCCGCGGTGGGGAACCGCTCCGGGTCGAGGAAGGCCTTCCGTCCATCGGCAACGATCGTCTGGTACCCAACCGCCTTGGCCAGTGGCAGCAGGGCAACCGCGATCTGGCCGGCTCCGAACACGATCAGCCGCGGTTGTCTGGGGAAAACCTCGAAGAAGACTGTGACCGGTCCTGCTTCGGTCTCGAACTCCTTGCTGGTGCTCGCCTCCCGTCCGAGCGCGGCGAGTGCCTCCCCGCGGATGACATCCGGAGGGAGCCGTACCGGAAGCCTGCCGTGAACTTCTCCGTTTCCCGCCAGCCGCACCGACTCACCCAGCCCTGTCCCTGCGATGATCGAAGCAACCACCTCTCCGCCGTCGCCGCGGGCAGCTTGAAGCACGTGAGGGTTGATTCCCGGCTCCACGAATACCTTGATCGTACCGCCACAGGCCAGTCCCACTTCCCAGGCCCGCTCGTCGCTGACCCCAAAGGTCACCAGCCTTGGAGCTCCCTGGGTGAGCGCCGCCTCGATCTCGAGCGCGGTGGCGCTCTCCACGCACCCGCCCGATACCGATCCCGCGATCGTCCCATCGGCCGAGGCAAGCATGGAGGATCCCTCGGGACGGGGGGCCGAGCCCCAGACGCTGGTGACGACCGCCCGGCCGAATGGCTTACCCTTGGCGGTAAAGCGGTCATAATCGTTGAGCAGATCGCGCATAAAATGAGTTTACACGCGCCGCGCAAAATCCGCCCAGAACTGCTCGGTCAGCCTCCGTGCGGCGCCCTCCATGAGCCGGGCGCCGAGGCCGGCGACGCTACCGGTGATCTCGCTGGTGGCCGACCAGTCGAGCCGGACAGTATTCGGGCCCGCCTCATGAATCGCGATGTTCGAGAGGACGCCGACAGTCGAGCCGGGTGCCTGGGTGTCCATCCGCATCCTTGCGCTGCGTCCGGGGACCATGTCGAACAGCTCGACGTCCATGGTGAACCGAACCTTGAACGACCCGGCACCGAACCCGGAGATCACCTTGAAGTGAGTCGGATCGAGAACCTCTACCGACTCGACTCCGGGCGCCGATAGCGCCAGGAAGTGTGGGTCCATCAGCCGGGCCCAGACTCGCTCTCTCACCGCGCTGATTTCCGGCGATCCGGAGAACTCCAGCTTCATCGGGGAAGTCCTTCGAGCGCCTTCAGGTCTGCCCGGGTGTCGACATCCGGGTTCTCGCCCTTCACGTCGAGGGCGAGGGCCTCGGGAAGATTGGAGGAGAGCAGGTCTCGGAAGCCGTGGTCGCCGGTGAGCTGCCGGGCCCGTTCCCAGATCGACCGGGGCAGGAGCACCGGGTGCCCGGGAGTGTGCGGATGACCTTCGTAGCGGGGCCGGACGATCCGGTCTCCTCCCACTGCCACCAGCGCCTCGACCACATCCAGGCGAACCAGGGGCTGGTCACCCAGAAACACCAGGGCGGCATCGGCGAGTGGCAAATTCTCCAGAGCGGCCAGGCCGAGCCGGAGTGAGTGGGAGAGGCCCAGGTCCGGCGCGTGATTGAGGATCGGATCCAGCCCCGCGGCCTGGGCAAGCCTCAGCCCACCCTCGTCACCGGCCGCAATCACCAGGTGCCCGTCGTCGAGCAAGCCGCGGGTCCGCGCTACCAGCACGACTTCGAGCACGTAGGACAGGAGCGGGCGCCCCTGGTAAAGCGCGTGGAGCTTGCTGCCACCGAACCGGCGGCTCCGCCCGGCCGCCAGGATCAGCGCGTGGGCCCGCAACGGCATGTAGGTCCGAGCCTTGCCCCATTTGCCAGGGGCGAGTAGAGTGACTATCCCTCAATTCCGCCTTGGGGTGTAGCTCAATTGGCAGAGCGCCCGGCTGTTAACCGGGAGGTTGCTGGTTCGACCCCAGCCGCCCCAGTAGGGGCACATTGCATGTGCCCCTACGCTATTAGCATGAGCTATTGGCTGTGCCGTGGCCAGCCAAGCTCCTTGCTCCAGGCCCTGGTCCGTAGCCCATGGCCCCTACAGCCTCTCATACGCTGCCAGCGTCAAAAATTCCGGGAAGCTCTTGGCCGAGATCAACCCATCGAGCAGCTCGCCGGCCTCGGCGAGTCGCTCGCGGTCGGCTCCCGCGGCAGCGAGCTGATTGGTCTCCTCCCGCAATATCGCGCGGCAGCGTTCCAGCGTGACCGGCTTCCCGTCTTCTGTCGGTACTCGGTGGCGGATCCACTGCCACAGCTGCGACCGGGCGATCTCCGCGGTGGCCGCGTCCTCCATGAGGTTGTTGATGGCCACGGCGCCTGATCCGCCCAGCCAGGCCGCGAGGTACTGAAGGGCGACGCTGATGTTTCCCCGGACGCCTGCCTCGGTTACCCGGCCGCCCGGCACCCGGACATCGACCAGCTGCTCTCGCTTTGCCTGAACATCGTCCCGTTGCCGGTTCTTCTGGTTGGGCCGGCTCCCCAGTACCCCACGGAACACCTCGCCCACCAGGGGAACCAGGTCCGGATGGGCCACCCAGGCGCCGTCATATCCAGCGCTGGCCTCGCGCGCCTTGTCTTCCCGGACCCGGGCCAGAGCGGTTGCGTTCACCTCGGCGTCGCGCCGGCTCGGAATGAACGCCGCCATACCCCCGATCGCGTGCGCCCCTCTCCGGTGGCAGGTCTTCACCAGCAGCTCGGTGTACGCCCGCATGAAGGGCACCGTCATCGTCAGCTGCGCCCGATCCGGCAGCACGAACTCCGGACGGTCCCTGAAGTTCTTGATGATGCTGAAGAGGTAGTCCCAGCGCCCGGCATTGAGCCCGGCGGCGTGATCGCGCAGCTCGTAGAGGATCTCATCCATCTCGAAGGCGGCCAGGATGGTCTCGATCAGGACGGTGGCCCGGATCGTCCCGGTCGGAATGCCCAGCTCCTCCTGGGACAGAACGAACACCTCGTTCCACAGCCGTGCCTCGAGATGGTTTTCCAGCTTGGGCAGGTAGAAGTAGGGCCCGCTGCGCCGGTCCAGGAGCTCGCGTGCATTGTGGAAGAAGTAAAGTCCGAAATCGAAGAGGCTGGCCGACATCGGCTTTCCGTCCACCAGCACGTGCTTTTCTTCGAGATGCCATCCGCGGGGCCTGACTACGAGGGTGGCAAGATTTTCCGAGAGCTGGTAGTGCTTGCCCTCCGGGCTGGAGTAGTCCAGGGTTTTTCGGACCGCATCTATGCAGTTGGCCTGGCCGCCGATCACGTTGGCCCACGGGGGCGAGAGGGCATCCTCGAAATCGGCCATGAACACCTTGGCCCCGGAGTTGAGCGCGTTGATCATCATCTTCCGCTCCACCGGTCCTGTTATCTCGACCCGCCGGTCGTCCAGATCGGCCGGGGCTGGCGCCACGGTCCAGTCGCCCTCCCGGACCTCCCGCGTCTCCGCCAGAAAATCAGGCTGGGCGCCCTTCCGGATATCCTGCTGCACCTGCACCCGGCGTTGAAGCAGCGCCTTTCGGCGGGGCCCAAACTCCCGGGCAAGCAGCTGGAGAAAGCGGAGGGCCTGCGGAGTGACGATGCGCTCCGCATCGGCCACGCCGGGGGCGCGGATTTCGATGCCTTTCATTCAGGCGACGTAATAGAGCATGAAGGCAAAGTGACAGGCGCTGCCGGTAAGCACCAGGAGATGCCAGATCTCGTGGTGTCCGAAACGGCCGGGGAAGGGGTCGGGGCGTTCCCGCGCGTAGATCACAGCCCCGATGGTGTAGGCGACGCCACCCGCAACGAGCCAGGCGAGGCCCCCAAACGCCACGGCACGCGCAATCGGCACCACCGCGACGAGGGCCAGGTAGCCCATGGCCAGATAGGTACCGGTGGACAGCCAGACCGGAGCGTGCAGGTAAAAGAGCTTGAAGGGAATTCCCGCCAGCGCAATCAGCCAGACCGCGGTGAGGAGCGCCCATCCCAGGTGCCCCTTGAGAGTGATCAGCGCCACCGGGGTATAGGTTCCCGCGATCAGGAAATAGATGGCGATGTGGTCCAGCGTGCGGAGCGCCCGGGTCGGCCGCTCCGACAGGGTGAGACTGTGGTACAGCGTGCTGGCGAGGTAGAGAAGGATCAGGGTGGCGCCGTACATTCCGAACGCCACCAGCTCGGCCGGACTGTTTGCCATTCGAAGCAGCAGGAGGGTCCCCGCTCCCGCCAGCAGGAGACCGATCAAATGGGAGGCGCCGTTGACCGGCTCGCGAATGTGCATGCTGGAATCTAAGTGCCCAGGCATTGGAGGCTATTGCCCATCCGTAGCCTTGTCGCCCGCAGGATGTTGACCTAGCGTTACCCTGTGCGCATTGCCCTGTTTTCCGAGGTGTACTGGCCCATGGTCAGCGGCGTGGGAGTCACGCTGCTTCGACTCACGCGGGCCCTGGAGGAGCGCGGCCATCAGGTCCGGGTCTACACCGCTAACTACGCCCGGGCCAAGGGGCAGTCGGACCGGCCGGAAGTGCATCGGTCTCCCAGCGTTCCGCTCTTTCTCTATCCCGATGTGCAATGGGCGTTTCCGCGGGTTCGTGACATCCTGGACGATGCCGCCCGCTTCCGTCCCGACGTAGTTCACGTGGCCACTGAGTTCGCCCTCGGGCTCGCCGGTCTTAAAGTCGCCCGACAGCTCAATGTTCCCCTCATTGCCTCGGCCCACACCGACTACGAGCTGTACGCGGCCCGCTACGGTGTGGATTGGGCAGTGCGCGCGGGCTGGCGGTACCTCCGCTGGTTCTATGGCCAGGCGCACCGGGTGCTCTGTCCGACGCGCATCTATGAAGAGCACCTGCACAGCAGGGGCGTCCCCAACACCGGGGTCTGGAGCCGCGGGGTAGACACCAACTGCTTCCATCCCCGGTTCCGGAGCGAAGCCTATCGCCGGGCGCTCGGCGTCGAGCCCGGCGATCTGCTGGTCACCTATATCGGCCGCATTGCGCGGGAAAAGAACCTCGGACTCCTCCTCGAGGCCTGGGACCAGCTCGCGCCGGTTCGGGGCTCGGCCAAGCTCTCCCTGGTGGGGCGAGGACCGCTCGAGCCGGATATCCGGAGGCGGGAAATCCCCGGCGTGCACGTGGCAGGCTTGATGGACGGCCTGGCGCTCTCCGCCGCCTACGCCTCGGCCGATGTCTTCGCGTTCCCGTCGGCCACCGAGACCTTCGGCAATTCGCTGCTGGAGGCGATGGGCTCGGGGCTTCCGTCGCTGGTGGCCGCGGCCGGTGGAGTTCTGGAGTTCTCCCAGCATGGCGGGAATGCCTGGCTGGTGGAGCCCGATAGCGTATCGGCGATCGCACAGGGCCTGCGGCGGCTGCTGGAAGACGCTGCCCTCCGCCGCCGCTTGTCCGAGGGCGCGCTTCGAACCGCGCACGAGCGGGGATGGGACGAAGTGTATGATCGGTTGATTGCGGACTACCAGGATGCCATCGACAACGGGAGGCTGATCGAGGCTGCGTAGGAAGGGCAGTCTAGACTCTAGACTTTAGACCTTTTTCAGAACCCGATCCTCCTACTCAGAATCAAGTACGACAGGGCCGCGATCACCGCCGCCATCGGCATGGTGAGTATCCAGGCCCATACGATCCGCTTGGCCACACCCCACCGCACAGCCGACAGCCGCTGCGCCGCGCCGACTCCCACGATGGCTCCGGTAATCGTGTGTGTCGTGCTCACCGGTACCCCGAGGCTGGACGCCAGCATCACCGTGATGCCACCGGCCGTCTCGGCGCAGAACCCGCCGAACGGCCGGAGCCGGGTTATCCGCATGCCCATGGTCTTCACGATCCGCCATCCGCCCGCCGCGGTGCCGAGCGCTATTGCCGTGTGGGCAGAGAGAATGATCCAGAGCGGAATGTGATCGGCTGAAGGGAGGTAGAGATGTTTGAGCCATCCGGTTTGGTGGATGAACAACGCCTGGCTGGCGACCAGAAGGCTCACGATGATTCCCATCGTTTTCTGGGCATCGTTGGCGCCGTGACTCAACGAATAGAGGCCGGCCGAGACCAGCTGGAGGCGGCGAAAGACCTTGTCGAGTGGCCCCGGAGGGGCTGCCTTGAGCAGCCAGGAAAGGCCGACGGTGAGGAGGAGCGCGATGGTCATCCCCAGCAGAGGCGAAATCACGATGAAGGCGACCGGGAGGATCCAGCCGCTCAGTATCAGCGCGCCGAAGCCGGCCTTGGCGATGGCGGCACCGGCATAGCCCCCGAGCAATGCATGCGAGGATGAGCTGGGTAAACCCAGATACCAGGTGAGCAGATCCCAGACGATGGCCCCGAGCAGCCCTCCCAGAATGACGTTGGGGTCCACGACAGTGACGTCGATCAGTCCTTTGCCGATCGTCTTGGCGACTGCGGTTCCGACGACAAACGCCGCGACGAAGTTGAAGAACGCGGCCCAGAGGACGGCTATCCCAGGGGTCAGCACCCGGGTTGAGACCACCGTGGCAATGGAGTTGGCGCTGTCGTGGAAGCCGTTGATGAAATCGAAGACCAGGGCGACCGCGATGATCACGACTACATACAGGATGGCGTGGTCCATGCTCAGGCGTGCTTAATGGAGATCGACTCCAGCACGTTACCCGCGTCCTCCATATGGTCCAGGGTCTTCTCCAGCGTGTCGTAGATTTCCTTCCACTTGATGACCATCAGCGGGTCGGGCGACCCGTCGAAGAGCTTGCCGACCCAGTCGTGGTACAGCGAGTCCCCTTCCTCTTCCAGCCGCTTCACCTGGGCGCATGCATCGAGGACGTTCTTGTCCTTGTTCTTCTCCAGGGCCTGAACTGCTACCAGGAGCTCCTTGGTGGCGCGGTACACCACGTCGGCCAACAGGTGCGCACCCTGGGGCGCCTCTCCCGCGTGGTACATCTGGACCCGGCGAGCCGACCCGTCGATCAGGTCTACCACGTCGTCGAGCCGCGATGCCAGCAGGTGAATGTCTTCCCGGTCGAGTGGCGTGATGAACACCCGGTCCAGCCGGGTGACGACCTCGTGGGTGATCTGATCGGCCTCGTGCTCCAGCCGCTTTATCGCGTCCACAATGGCGCCGCGATGGTATCCGTCGGCGCGCAGCAGGTCGAGCTGGAGCTTGGCGGCTTCGACGCCGAGCTCGGCCACCGAGGTGAAGAGGTCGAAGAATTTTTCGTCGCGGGGCAGGAGGCGCATCGGGATCCTTTTGCTGAGTCGGCGGCGGGAAGATAGCCCCCATAAGGGGCTTGGCAAGCGGGTTCAGGGGCTTCGGGTGCAAGTCCATTCACATTGCGGTCTACTGTACGCCGCGTAAGTTCTCACCGAAGGGCCTTCGCCCCCTGGGCCCGAGCGCGAATTGAGGTGGTTTCCAACTAGCAAGTCGTGGCGGCGTAGGTAGATATAGCCCGAGATGACCCTGAGTCTGCTGACGCGCCCCGACCGTCTGGCCGCCCTTCGTCGCACCGCCCTCCTCGACACCCCGCCCGAGGAGGCGTTCGATCGCCTTACCCGCATGGCCGCGCGTCTGCTCGGCACCCCCGTCTCGCTGATCTCCCTCGTCGCCGACGACCATCAGTTCTTCAAGAGCGCCACCGGGCTACCCGAGCCCTGGGCCTCCCGCCGGTCCAACCCGATCTCGTTCTCCTTCTGCGGCCAGGTCGTGGCCACCGGGGAGCCGCTGGTGCTGGAGGATGCCCGGCGCCACCCCCTGCTGCGGCACAATCCCGTCATCCGGGAGCTGGGGTGGGTCGCCTACGCCGGCGTGCCACTCGTGACCCACGAGGGCCACACGATCGGGGCCCTCTGCGTCATTGACAAGACGCCCCGGCTCTGGTCGGAACGAGACATCGCGCTGGTCAAGGACCTGGCGGCATCGGTGGTCACCGAGATCGAGCTGCGTACCGAGATCGCGGAGCGGCGGCAGGCGGAGTATGGGCGGCGGGAGAGCGAGGAGCAGTTCCACAGCAGCTTCGAGGACGCCGGCACCGGGCTGGCGCTCATCAGCACCGATGGCCGCTGGTTACGGGTGAACCGGGCGGTCTGTGAGATCCTGGAGGTGCCGCGCGAGAATCTGATCGGCTTTCCCGTGGACACCCGAGCCCATCCGGACGACGCCCTGGCCGAGCGGGAGGCGCTCCGGCTGCTCCTGGCCGGGGAGTGCAGGACCTACACCATGGAGAAGCGCTACCTCC
Source organism: Gemmatimonadales bacterium (assembly GCA_039930805.1). Lineage (GTDB taxonomy): Bacteria > Gemmatimonadota > Gemmatimonadetes > Gemmatimonadales > GWC2-71-9 > CAVVWJ01. The sequence goes on from JBDTTD010000017.1 coordinate 9,971, forward strand.
GTCCGTCCGGGAAGATCGTCTGGACCCTGACGAACGTCTCGCTGGTACCTGGACCCGAAGCCCAGCCTGTCCACCTCATTGTGGCCCTCCAGGACATCACCGAGCGGAAGCAGGCCGAGACTGCGCTTCGGGAAAGCGAGGAGCGGCACCGGCTTCTGGCCAAGGCGTCAAAGGAGGCAATCTGGGACTGGGATCTGGTATCGGATCGCCTCATCTGGGACAAGGAAGCCGGACTCCTGCTCGACTACCCGCCGTCAGACCTGGGGGATACCGTGTCGTGGTGGTACGAGCGGATTCACGCCGGCGATCGGGAGCGCGTCCTGGCCAGCCTCAATACCGCAATCGCCGCCGGCAGCGACGTGTGGACCGATGAGTACCGCTTCCGCCGGGCGGACGGCTCCTTTGCCGTGGTCCAGGATCGCGCCGCCATCGCCCGTGACGAGGCCGGAGTCGCGGTCAGGGTGATCAGCGCCAATTCGGGTCTATCCAATGCCCACCGGGCCGATCGCCAGCTCCAGCAGGTGCTCGACGCCTTGCAGGTCGGCGTGTCCGTGGTGGACAAGCAGGGCCGGATCGTGGTGGCCAACGCCTCCGACCGCCAGCTCTGGGGCACTCGTGGCGACCAGGATCTCCGGGAGGTGGCCGAGCACAAGGGGTGGTGGGCGGACACCGGCGAGCTGGTTCGGCCGGAGGAATGGGGAGCGCTCCGCGCCATTGGGGGCGAGTTCTCGGCCGACGAAGAGGTGTTGATCGAGACCGCCGACGGGCAACAGAAGACGATCCGGAACTCAGCCACCCCGCTGCTGGATGAAAGCGGGGAGATCGTGGGTGCGGTCAACGTCAGCCAGGACGTGACCGAGACCAAGGCCGCGGAGGCGACCCGCACCCGGCTGGAGGAGCAGGTTTACCGGGCTCAGAAGATGGAGGCGGTGGGCCGCCTGGCCGGCGGCATCGCGCATGACTTCAACAACCTGCTCACCGGGATACTGAGCTACAGCGATCTCATCCTCCAGGAGCTGCGGCCGGCGGACCCTCTCCGGGCCGATGTCGAGCAGATCAAGGACGCCGGGCAGCGAGCCGCCCACCTGACCCGGCAGCTGCTGGCGTTCAGCCGGCGCCAGCTCCTCGAGCCCAAGGTCCTGTCGCTGAACGCGGTTGTCACCAGCCTGGAGCCCATGCTCGGGCGTCTGGCCGGATCTGGCGTGGCGGTCGAGACCGAGCTCGATCCCACGCTCGGCAGCGTGCTGGTGGACCCGGACCGGCTGGAGCAGGTGCTGGTCAACCTGGTGGTGAACGCCAGGGAGGCGATGCCCGGGGGAGGCCGGATCAAGATCAGCAGCGCCAACTCGAGGCAGGGGGCAGGGCATATCGGCGCCGCGCAGCAGGGGTACATCTCGCTCTGGGTCAGCGACACCGGTATCGGCATGGATGCCGCTACCCAGAGTCGAATCTTCGAGCCGTTCTTCAGCACCAAGCCGCCCGGGAGCGGAATCGGGCTCGGCCTCTCGACTGCCTATGGGATCGTGGAGCAAAGCGGCGGGATCATCACGGTAGAGAGTGGCCCGGGCGAGGGTGCCACGTTCGGAATTCACTTTCCGCCCTACGTGGGGCCCGAGACTGCGAAGCCGGAGCAGCGAGCGGTGCTGGCCGGAAAGGAGACCCTGCTCCTGGTCGAGGATGAGGCGCCGGTTCGCGAGTCGGTGCGCCGGCTGCTCGAATTCCACGGCTACACCGTCCTCGAAGCCCGGAACGGGGCGGACGCCCTGGAGATCTTCGAGGGCAACCACAACGGTATCGACCTGGTGCTCACCGATCTCGTCATGCCGGGGATGGGTGGGCATGAGCTGGTGGAGCGCCTGCGCGAGCGCCACCCCGAGCTCCGGGTGGTGTTCATGTCGGGCTACGCCGACAAGGCGGTGACGAGCAACGGGGCAATGAGCAAAGACACGGCCTACGTGGAGAAGCCGTTTACGGTCGAGCTGCTGATGCAGCGGCTGCGGGAGGTGTTGGACAGGTGAGCTCCACCAGGTCCCCCGGCGTCTCCAGCCAGTAGTCCGGCTTCGCCTCTTCCAGGTGAGCCCGTCCAAAAGGGCCCCAGAGCGCGGCGGCGGTGCGGACCCCGGCGGCTCGGCCGGAATGCATGTCGTGCACGCTGTCGCCCACGTATACCGTGGTTGCCGGATCGGCGCCGAGCAGGGAAACCGCCTTCTCGACCGGCTCCGGGTGCGGCTTGGGGTTGGTCACCTCGTCGGCGCAGACCAGGACGTCCATCAACGCCTCCAGCCCGACCAGTGTCAAGCCGCGCAGCGCGCCTTGCCGGTTCTTGCTGGTGACGAGCCCGGTCTGGAGCCCGGCTGCCTTGATCTCCCGCACCGCGTCCAGCACCCCGGGGTAGACCGTAACCATCCGGTCGTGATGTTTGAGGTTGTACTCCCGGTAGGTGGCGATCATGGCCTCGATCGTCCTGAGCTCATCCTGCCACTCGGCCAGCTGGACGGTCAGCGGCGTGCCGACCCCCTTCAGCCACTGCTCGTCGGTCCGGGCCGGGATCCCGTGCTGTGTCAGGGTGTGGTGGTAGCTGTCCAGAATGAGGCGAATGGAGTCGATCAGGGTGCCATCGAGATCGAAGAGAATGGTGCGGAGGTTGGGCATCGGTGAAATTACTCAGGGAGAAGCGCTTGCGCTGGCGCCCTGTGGCTCGTAATCTCCGACTTTCCAACCAGGATAATTCCGGTGCAACCGTCAGAGCTCGTAGCCATCATGGCGGCGATCATCTACAGTGGCCGGCGGGATCCGACCACCGGGCCTGAAACCCGGCAAGCTGCCGTCGAGGAGGCGTGGAAGATATGGCATCTGACGATGGAGGGGTGGGTCGACCCAACCCCACGTCCGTTCGGTCCGACCCTGGAGCCGTAAGCGGCGGCGCCCCCTCGTCGCGGCCGGCGGTCCGGGAGGCCAGGCTGCGAGCCGAGTTTGCCGACAAGCATCCCGGTATCGAGCCCGGGGACTGGTACAGCGCAGCGGGGCTGGCGGAGAGGCTGATCACCCGCCTGCTGCGCGAGGGCGTCTCTGACGAAGAGCTGCCCCAACGGGTGCTCGACCCCGCCCATTTCGAGTTCCGGGGCGGGGAAGGCGCTCCCAGCCGGTCGAATTCACCCCGCTAGGCAACCGGGTCCGGGCTGAAGACGATCAGCCCGGTGAGTCGCACCTCGATACCCGGCCAGCCGGGCACTGTCGGCGCCGCTTGGCTCAGGCGGCTGATGAGCTCCTGAGTGGGAGCCCCCGCCAGTCGCTCGAGCAGCATTTCCTCCCCCGCCGTATGTCCGCCGGCTACGAATCCCAACCCCTGCTCGAGCTCCCTCAGGGAATCGTGCTGTCGTAGCCTGGCCGCCTGCCCGATCAGCTTCCTCAGCCGGCCCGCCACCTGCCGCGTTGCCGGTGTCGGGTCCGGCGAGAGCCAGCGCCGTCCGCTCGTCAGCGAAAGCCGCTTCTGAATCAGCGGGGCGAGCAGTGTCAGGTATTGGGGTAACCGCTCGCCGTCTATGATCCGCCTCTCGGTCTGTGCGGCGGCACGTCCCAACCGGTCGCTGACCACCTCGGGTGCTTCGGTCCATCCGCCTCCCAGCTCGAGCCAACCCACGGTTGAGCAAAGACGCTCCTGGGGACTGCTCGAGCGGTAGAACGCAAAGCCGGCGAGCAGGCCCCGGTGAGGCGAAAGCACCTGGGCCACCCCGGCCGTTGCTTCTGACTCTCCGTAACGCTCTGCCAGCTCGGTTCGCCATCGCCAGATGTGTCGTCCCTCGATTCCCAGCCCAGCTGTTGCCGGGAGCTTTGCCTTCCGGGCCAGGATCGCCTCCAGGTGGAGTGAGCGCTCCAGGATCGGCACTGGCGCGAATCGCACTACTTCTACCTCTGAGTGGCGCGAGCCCAGGCGAACCGCCCGTCCCTCTCGCTGCTCCAGCCGCATGGGCGTCCAGGGCAGGTCATAGTGCACCACCCTGGCGGCACGCTGGAGGTCGAGCCCTTCGGCGGCAACGTCCGTGACCACCAGGTGTCGCGGGCCAGCCCCGACCTGGAGACTCTCACTGAACCACCCCAACACCACACGTCGGGGCAGCGGGGTGGAAGCGAGCCCGGCACGATTTCCCGTGCACCACGCAAGCCGCAGGTCACTGAGTCGCTCGCGAATGTAGCGGACGGTGTCCCGGCTGGCGGTGAAGACGAGAGTCGCTCTCTCCTCACATAAGAGGTCGCGCAGGCGCTCCAGCTTCGAGTCCCATTGATCCACCGCGGCTGTAGCCACCGGGATGATGCTTTCCAGCACCGGGATGTCCGCCAGCTCGAGGTCACTCGCCTCCTCGTTGCACGGCAACAACTCCCACCATACCAGCTGATCCCCCAGCTCAGCCGTGAACCGGCGCAGGGCCGCGCGCTCGAGTGAGTGTCCAGCCTGAAGAGCGTCGCGCGCGTGCAGGAGGAGGCGCCGGTATCTCTGGAGGGCACCGACTAGCGCCGCGGGGCTCGAGCCGGCCGCACGCAGCAAGACTCCACGGATCAACGTCGCGATCGACTCGCTGCTCGAGAGGTGCAGGCGATCCAGCAACTCCACCGAACCGGCCAGCCGGTCGCTTTCGTCCACTGCCGGATTGCTGATCCTGGTGACTTTGCGTGGGCGCATGTCCGCGTCGTCCCGGGTTTCGATCACCAGCCGTCCCAGCGCGGGAGCCGCGCACCCCCTGGCCAGGGCCAGCCGTAGCGACACGAGGCCATCCATCACCAGCGTGTCGTCCCGGACCGAGAGCAGAAGCTGGTGGCCCAGATCCGAGAGGCGGTTCACGATGGGCGTGGCGGTCACCAGCAGTGCCGGCCGGCCGACCAGCCAACTGGCCAGGTGGGTGTAACGCCGGGTGTGTGGGTTCCGGAAACGATGGCTTTCATCGACCACCACCAGTCCCCGCGTGTCATCCGGCAACTTTCCCCGGCTCACCTGCTCGTGCGAGCAGAGCAGCAACGGGATCTCCAACTTCTTCGCGGCGGCGTCCCATTGCGGCTGGAGTGTTGCCGGCACCAGGCAGGCGGTGGGGTTGCCACGATTGAACGATGCGGCCACCGCGAGCGCGATATAGGTCTTGCCGCTTCCGACCGGATCGGCAAGGATCGCCCCGCGGTGTCGCTCCAGTGCCGCCAGGACTCGGCGGAAGCTCCGCTGCTGTGAAGGCAGCAGCCATCGAGGGGGCGGAGAGTCGGCCTCTGAGGGTAACAGACTGCGCGCGAGTGAGGCAGCAACCGCGGCACCATGAGAGGGCGGGCCGGGTCGAAGCGCCGTCCGCATCGGGTCGGGCACCTCCACCAGCGACTCAGCGACGATGGCGGGCGGCGCCGTCCACCACGGCACGAAGCGCATTTTGCGCCTTGGCTGAAAGCCCGAGGTGCACCGCCATCGCCGCGTCGAGCTCCTCCTGGACTGGGACACCAGTGCGGCCCAACCGGGCAAGGCGGGAAAGGTTATGAGCGTCGAAGACTGAACCCGGAAGGGGAAGCCGGGCGATGGTCCGGGCGTTGAATCGCGCGAATCCACCGGCGGCAGGCACGGCGCCAAGGCCGGCGACTGCCCTGAGCCAGGTGGAGTTGAGACCGGCGGCGAGCCGTTCAGCTTCCACCGCACTCCTGGTTGTGACTACGTAGCAGCTGTTTAATGGGATCCGATACTCATCGTCCCTGGCCGTTAGCGCGGCCGCCGTCAGCTGACGGGCCAGATCGGGCCACACCACCCGATACCGGGCGACAGCGGGACGGGCTCGGAATACGGTCCACGATGGACCACCGGTGTAGTCCCGCCGGGCTCGAAGCTCGGCCTGGTATCGGGCCAGGTACGCAGTGCAGCGTGGCGGGAGCTCGGACCGCGGCCGACCGTGGGCATCATGAGTCCACAGCAATCGGGTTCCAGGGTCACACCGAAACGCACCGACGTCACGGCCGCGGACCGCCCACCGGAGCACCTCCGGCTCCAAATCTTCCGGCGGCCCGAGAAACACATGGTTCGCACCGGTCTTGAGTCCGAGATGGCAGCTGAATCTCTCGCCTAGTGCGGGGTGATCTGCTTGGAGGGTCTCCAGAACCCTGCGCAGGCGATCCGTGACCAGTATCCAGGGGCCTCCTCCGACAAGGCTCGCTTGACCGACCCCAAGCTCACCGGTGATAGCGAGAGTCGTTCGCACCCGGTGCTGCGGCGGGGGCGGTGCCTTACCGGCTATCAGTGCCATGGGATACACCGTTGCGTCGAACTCGGTGCCAGTCTCGGTGAGATTGGCGATAGCGTGCAGCGTCGTAGCGCTTGCCAGCGAGTGCCGGGCGGTGACAGCGTATCCGGCGCTCGCGACCTTGGCCGGCACCAGCATTGCCACTATTCCGGACGGTGCTGCCAACTCCAGTGAGCGCTCCAGAAAGGCGACGGCCAGGTCCGGCCGGTTGCCGTAGCTCCCCGCCGAGGATCGCCACCAGCGGTATCGGCCGGCTAACCGCTCGCGGACCTGGGAGGGAATCTCCTCCGACCGGAGCCAGGGAGGATTGCCGGCGACAATATCGAAGCCGCCCCGGGTAAAGACATCGGCGAAGTGGCTGCCGTAGTGAAACCAGGGCAGGCCTCCGTCCCGGGCCAGTCTCCTGCGAGACTGCCGCAGTGAACGCAGCCGGCCTCGCAGCCCTCTCAAGTGGGAACGGAGCTCCCGGTCCAGGCCCCGTCTCTGGCCAAACAGGTCCCGGCCCCGGGCTGCTTGCAGGCAGGCGGACACATCCATCGAGACCCGGCTTTCAGCCGTAGCGAGCGAGGTAGCCAGGGCTCGAGCCTCCGCCGCGCGGAGACGCCGGATCAGCGCCTGCTTTTCGCCCCCGCTTGCCGTTACCACCCAGCGGCGAAGTCGGGACAGCTCGTTCACGACCTTCGGTTCATGTGGCACCGTATCGATCCCATGGCCGAGTGGATCGAACAGGCTGTCGCCCTGGCGAATGAGACAATCGAGGTTGGGAAGCGGCGCGATATCCGACGCGCGTTCCGCGGGATCGTCGGCGATGACAGCCAGCCAGAGGCGGAGCTCGGTCAGCCGTACCGCAGCGGTGCTCAGGTCCACCCCGAACAGGTTCTTCTGCAGCACACGGCGCTTACGGGCTGGAAGCGCTCTGCCAGTCCCGAAGGAGGAGAGACGGTCGAGGGCGCCAAGCAGGAACGCACCCGACCCAACCGCGGGGTCGAGCAGGGTGATGGAGGCCAGCGTTTGCGTCGCCTCCGGATCGCCGGTCCGGAAACGTCGCTCGGCCTCCCCGTCTCCACACTTCAGCCTCTGGGCGATCAGTGCGACCAATGCGGCATCGAGCACACTCCCGACCAGGGAGGCGGGGGTGTAGAACGTTCCCGACGCATGGCGAGCCTCCGGAGCCATCACCCCCTCGAACACACGGCCCAGCATGTCGGGCGCCACTCCCCCGTGGCCGTGACCCTCTACTACCGTGAAGTGAAATCGCTCGAAGAGTTGATCGAAGGCGTCTCGCCAGAGAGGGTTCGGAATATCGGCACGAAAACGTCGCTCCAGCGGGTGGGGCTCGAAGAGGCCGCCGTTGAGAAATGGAATGGCGCCGAACAGAGTGGCGGCACGGCTCCGTAAGGGCCGGGGCCGGTTCAAAGTGCCGAAGAAGAGCGGCCGGAGCAGGTCGCGGTGAATCCTGCGCTTGTGCGCCAGACATCTCTCCACCTCCTCGGCCAGGAACCGCTCCCGTCCGCCGAGCCAGCCTTTCGTCTGGATGAAATAGAGGAAGAGGATTCGGGTGAGCTGCAGCAGGGCGAGCCCATGCCGGTCTTCCCCCGACATGGGGCCGGGCAGGCCGGTTGCCATCCGGTCGAGGGTGGCGCGGAACACGCGGAAGAATCGCCGTCCCACGGTTTCCGCAGCGAGCGCATCGGCCGCCCGGGCCGCAAAGGCGAGTGAGCCACCTTCAGCCGTGGCGGTAAGCCGGCTCAGGGACGCGATCGCTTCGGCGCTGGGCCGGGTAAGGTTCACCTCGAGCCTGGGGCAGGTATCGAATCCCACCGCCAGTGCCATCCGGCATTCGAGAGGATCGAGGGCCAGAACCAGACACATTCGCCCCCGCCGGCTGAGACGCCGTGCCAGTCTCTCCGCATCCCGCTCTGGGCGACTGCTTTCGAAGGCAAACCAGGGCAGCTCGCCGGTTCGGGCAACGACCGTCAGCTTCAGGGACCGGTCCGGCACCTCTTCCCAGGTCGGCTGGTGACCGAGAGCGGCCACCAGCCCTGTGAGGTCGTGCAGCGATCGGATTGCGGGGAGGAGTGTCTCGAGATCCATCCGCGGGGCGCTCCGGGTG
>JBDTTD010000018.1:0-18265 GCA_039930805.1 Gemmatimonadales bacterium
TTCTGCATGTACCCACCCAACGTGAACTCACTCACCGGCGCGGCACCGACTCTCGAATCAGGTTCCCCAGGATAAAGGCGATATTGGCGGGACGCTCCGCCAACCGCCGCATGAGATAAGGATACCACTGGGTCCCGAACGGGATATAGACCCGCATGTTGTACCCGGTCTGCCGGAGCCGGGTCTGGAGGTCTCGCCGGACACCATAAAGCATCTGGAACTCGAAACGCTCCGCTCCGATATCCTGCCGCCGAACGAACTGGCGGGCGTGCTGGATGATGGCCTGGTCGTGCGTAGCGATTCCCGGATAGTTCCCCTTGAGCAGGAGCCGCTCCAGCAGGAGAACGTAGTTCCTGTCGACGTCGGCCTTTTTCGGAAAGGCAACGTCAGGCGGCTCGAGATAAGCTCCCTTGCAGAGTCGGACCCGGGCCTTGCGGGCGATAAGATCGTCGATGTCGCTTTCGGAACGCCGGAGCGCGGACTGGATGACGACGCCGCAGTGTCCACCATAGATCCCGAGGAGGCGGTTGATGAAGAAATCGAGCGTACGCTGGGTGTAGGCCGAGCCTTCCATATCGAGGCGGACGAAGCCGCGAAGCTCCCTGGCCTTGTCCAGGATACGGGTCATGTTGGCGTGGCAGAGGTCCTCGTCGATGTCGAGACCCATCTGGGTCAGCTTGACCGATACGTTGACCTCGACGCCCTGGGCCGCCATCCGATCCAGCATGGCGAGATACTGGTCCCGGGCCGCGGTGGCCTCCGCCTCGGCGCCTACGCTCTCCCCCAGCAGATCGAGCGACGATCCGATCCCTCGCTCGCCGAGCTCGTGCGCCACCCGCACCGCCTCGTCGATCGTTTCTCCCGCCACGAACCTCGATGCGAACTTGCGGGCCAGGCCGTTACGTCGAACGAAGTTGAAAACCTTCTGCTGCTCTGAGAGCCAGAGGAGTCCAGATCGCATGATTAGGCGAATACCGTGTTTGCGTGGGTAAGCCGGTGGCGCGAACGCATCCGAAGGTAGCCGGAGCCCGAACGGCTTTGTAGAGGGAGTGTCACTGCGCGCAGATTGATGAAACTTTATGCAGCGGTGAGCAACTGCTTGGCCACGGCACACCCGCTCCGCGAGTACCCGAACACGGATCAAAAAGCACGGATCGTCCCGTTCTCTCGAACCCGGAAGCGAGCTGGGTCGAAACAAAAGCGATCACAGCCGAGCCGGAGGCCGGTGGTGCAGACCCAGCCCGATCCCGCCGAATCGGCCGAGGCGGCCGGGCTTCGCCACGTCAGCGACATGATGCCCGGGATCCGGAGAGGGAAGACCGGCACCAGCTTCAGCTATGCGGGGCCCGACGGAAAGATCATCAAGGATCAGGCGACGCTTAACCCGGCCAACCCCTCGGACAGCGCTGGACAGCGACGGGGCGCCGGGGACCAGACTTCTCCGGCACCGGTTGGATCTCGCTACCGCCTCCTAGGCAGGCGTCCGGGTCAGCTGTGTCGGAGCGAGCGAGCTCCGGCGTCTCCCCACCATGCGTGCCATGATCGTGGACGACGAGGTGGGCTCCCGTCACCTCTTGCGAGCTCTGCTGGAAAACGAGCCCTCGGTCGAGCTCGTGGCGGAAGCTGGTACCGGTAGAGACGCGATCGATCTGGTCCGGCACTGGGCTCCAGACCTGCTGTTTCTAGATATCGAGATGCCCGAGCTGGGCGGTTTCGAGGTCCTGCGGGAGCTGAAAGCGGACCGCCCGCCTGCGGTGGTCCTGGTCGATGGCTGCGAACGCTACGCGGTGCAGGCGTTCGAGGTGCACGCTTGCGGCTACCTGCTCAAGCCGTTTGATCGCGACCGCCTCCGCGGAGCGTTGGGCCGGGCGTTGTCCCACCTTGGGACGGAGAGCGACGAGAGCGAAGGCGCCGACCCGCGGGTGCTCTCGCTGCTGCACCAGCTGGCCGCCCGACGGGTAGGCGCTCCTCGTTTAGTGGTGCGGACCCCGGAGCGGGCGATCTTTCTGCGCACCGAGACCATCGACTGGATCGAGGCGGCCGGGAAGTTCGTCCATCTCCACGTCGGCCGCACCACCCACCCCCTGCGCGAGAGCATGGCCGAGCTGGAGCAGGAGCTCGACCCCGCCCGCTTCCTGCGTATCAGCCGCTCGCTGATCGTCAATCTGGACCGGATCCAGGAGGTTCAGCCCTGGTTCCAGGGCGACTACGTGCTCATCCTGATCGATGGCACCCGCCTCACCTCCACCCGGGGATACCGGGAGAACCTTCACCGCCTGCTGGGGAAGTAACTGGAGCCACGGCACTCGTGCCGTCGACCCTGCGCTCCATACCTCCAGACATGTCGCTCATGCCGCAATTGTACGTGAGACGAGATTTCTCTCTTAACGTTGGTGGCCTGGGGTCCGGCTGGATTCACTGGGGTGCCATGTCCACTTTCCCGCCATCCGGCGCCGGCGGTCTCGGCCGCGACGCGTCGATCTCGCCTTCAGGCGCTCGGCTGGGACCTTGGCCGGTGGTGCTGGGCGGGTGGACCCTGTTCGGTCTGGCCTCGTTCGGTGCGTGCCTGGTGGCGGATGCCGCCGCCGACGACTCGATGCCCTGGCCCCGGCTCCTGGCCTACTCGCTCGGAGCGGCGTGGATCTGGGCCGGCCTGACCCCGGTTGTCCTGTGGCTGATTCGCGCTTCGGCCTTCGCACCAGGACAGCGGGTGCGCAGTACCCTGATCCTCAGCGGCACGGGACTCGCCTTTGTCCTTTTGTCCATCACTCTGCAGACGTTGCTTGCGGTGACGACGGGCATCGACACCTCCGGCTCGAGCCTGCTTTTTCCGCGGGTAGAGAACAGCCTGCTGGCCTATGGGGCCCTCGTCGTGCTGGGCCAGGCATCCCGCTATTCCGCGCTCTATCAGACCCGCCAGCGTCACTCTTCGGAGCTCGAAGCCCGGCTGGCGAAAACCCACTTGCAACTTCTGAGGATGCAGCTGCAGCCTCACTTCCTTTTCAACACTCTCAACACCGTGGCGGAGCTGGTGCACACCGATCCGGATGCGGCTGACCAGATGATTACTCGTCTTGGCCGGCTGCTCCGGCTATCGCTGGATCATGCCGGCCATCACGTTGTTCCCCTCCGGCAAGAAATCGACTTCCTCCGGATGTATGTCGAGATCGAGCAGGTGCGTTTTCAAGATCGGTTGCAGATCGTGTGGGACCTGGCGCCCGATACGCTTGACGCGGCAGTTCCCACGCTGCTCTGGCATCCGGTGCTGGAAAACGCCATCCGCCACGGCGTGACACCGCTGGCCGGGCGAGGGCGAATCGTCATTGCGTCACATCGGGAGGATGGGGATCTGATCCTGGAGATCCGGGACAATGGGAAAGGACTCCCGGTGGGAGGGATTCCCCGGGTAGGCGTGGGCCTCCGCAACATCCGCGAGCGGGTTGATCAACTGTATGGCTCGAGGGCTCGCTTTACGCTGGTGCCAGCCATGGGTGGAGGGACCGTTGCAACGCTGCGGCTGCCCTATGCCGCTTGCGACGCCGCCCACACGCCGGTGCCGCTGACACGGGACGATCTGGAGGAGCTGGTGGGATGACCCTGAGAGTGATCGTGGCAGATGATGAGCCGATCGGCCGGCAGCGGCTGGTCCGGCTGCTTCAGGCCGAGCCGGAAACGGAGGTAGTGGCAGCCTGCGCGGATGGAGAAGAGGCCGTAGAAGCAATCGGGGCGCACGCTCCCGATCTGGTGCTGCTCGATATCCAGATGCCTCGCCTGGACGGCTTCGAAGTGGTGGCCGCCTTGGGCCAGGCCCACCAGCCGGCGATCATCTTCGTCACCGCGCACGACCAATACGCCGTCAGGGCGTTCGAGGTCCATGCCTTCGATTACCTGCTGAAGCCGGTCGATCAGGACCGTCTGCGGGAAGCAATAGGGTGGGCGTTGTCTGCCACCCGGCGAGGCCCGCAGGGCAGCAGTACCCGCAGAGTGCTGGCGCTGCTGGAGGAGCTCAATGCCAGAGACCGGGCTCGCGGGCGGGATCGACTGGTGGTCCGGACCCCGGAGCGGGCGATCTTTCTGCGCACCGAGACCATCGACTGGATCGAGGCGGCCGGGAAGTTCGTCCATCTCCACGTCGGCCGCACCACCCACCCCCTGCGCGAGAGCATGGCCGAGCTGGAGCAGGAGCTCGACCCCGCCCGCTTCCTGCGTATCAGCCGCTCGCTGATCGTCAATCTGGACCGGATCCAGGAGGTTCAGCCCTGGTTCCAGGGCGACTACGTGCTCATCCTGATCGATGGCACCCGCCTTACTTCTACTCGCGGTTACCGGGAGAACATGCGGCGGCTCCTGGGGAGGTCGGCGTGATGGCGGCGGGGCAGCGGGGCAGCGGGGCAGCCTGGATTCTTCTGCTCATGGTGCTGGGGTGCGCGGGGCCGCGGCAGAACGTGGATCCTGAGCCGGTTCAGGCCGACGGATTCGAGCTGACCCTGAACAACCGCCACTGGCTCGACATCAACGTCTTCGTGCAGCACGACGGCGAAGCCTCCCGGGTGACCATGGTTACCGCCTCGACCTCACAGTCAATCATCCTGCCGTTGTGGCTCCTTGGCGAATCGAGGCTGGTCCGCATTATGGCGGAGCCGGTCGGCGAGCAGGGGAGCTACGTCACCGAGCTGTTGCGGGTGGAGCCGGGACAATCGGTGGAGCTGAACGTCGAGAGCGTGCTCTCGAGGTCCAACTACAGTGTGCAGTAGAGCGGCTACTGCCGCGAGCCGCCACCGCCACCGCGGCCGCCCTGGAAGATTCCGGGCCCTCCCAGCAGCCGATACATGGCGTAGAGACCGCCCAGGGCCAGCCCGCCGACAAATCCGGTTCCGCCAACCGACAGCCGGCGCTGTTGCCAGCCGGCGACCGCCGTCCGAGGGATGCGGACCGGCTCGCCCTTCCAGTCGCTCTGGATGCCTCTGAAGCCCTCGACCTGAAGCACCGACAGCTCGATTCCGGCCGAATCCACCCGCAACACCTCCCCTTCCACGTGCTCTACCGCGGGTCCGATCTCACCGGAGAGAACGCGCGACCCTTCCTCCGTTAGCTCGGCCGACACCCGGGTACCCGCGACCGGTTCCGGCGAGATGAGAGGCCGGTAGGTGTAACATCCGACTAACGCGAAAACGAGCAACGTGGCGATCGAACTAGCTGGTCCCATAGAAGCCACCCAAGACAGTCACCGGAATGCCCTCCTCTCTGAATAGGACGTCTCAGAGCCCAGCGCGAAGACGCCGGCCCCCATCGGGCCGGCGATTTTCGCGGGTCGTACTAGTTCGCCAGCGGTGTCGAGCTGGTATAGTCGAGCGCGGGGCATGGCGTGGGATCGTTTCGATTGAACCCCGTCGGCGGCACGTTGGGCGTGTTCGGATTGGCATTGGTTTCCGTGACACCGTACGGGATGCGCCCAGCGATCGGGCTCGTCCCGGGGTTTGGGCTGTTCAACGGTGGCGCCGGGGCCAGGGACGGGAGACAGGTGCGCTTGTAGTCGTTCCACACCTCGATATTGAGGAACAGCGAGATGTACTTCTCTTCCATGATGTTTTGCAGCGTGGCCGGGGCCGGACCGAGCGGTGGAAATACTACCGGGGTGGCTCCGCGAGCCCCGTACACCCGGTTGCCGCGGGCGGCGTCCAGGAACGGCTGGGCGGCCCCCTGGCCACCAATCTGAAACGCCGCCTCCGCGCCAATGAGCTGATTTTCCGCGTAAGTGACCTCCGGCTGGCGGAAATCACCGACGTCGATGTTCGCGTTGGCGAAGTTGAAGTCGGAATAACTCCCGCTTGGCGAGCCGTTGCCGGGATCGAGACCCGGCGCCGTGGTCAGTCCGGTCGAGCCGGCGGGCCGGAATCCCCAGAAGTCTGTCGGCGCACCCGGAGCGTCGGCCGGGATGAAATAGAAGTTCAACCGAGCGTCGTCTTCGACCCCCGCCGCAATCCTCCGCTTCATGATCTCCACGATGGCGGAGCCCGGCGCGATGTCCGTCCGGGTGGCATGAAACTGATACCAGATGTTGTTCCCGTTCGGCGTGGCGTCGTGGAACCAGTTGAAATCATTCGCCGGGGTGTTGATTCCCAGCGGTACCTCGGCCAACGCATTGGCATAGTTGGCCGGATCTACCTCTGCCAAGTGCATGTAATATCGTGCCTTCAGGGTGTGAGCGACCTGGGTATAGGTGGTGCGCAGGTCGGCCACGCTCCGGCCGCCGAAGATCAGCTCGGCGTTGTCCTGCGGCGGTCCCAGGTTGGTGGGACCGGACGCCGGCAGGTAGACGGATATGGCGGAATCGAGCTGGGTAATCAGGTCGCTGTAGACCTGGAGCTGGGAATCAAACGCCGGGGTCTCGATGGTGGAATCGGCCGCCTCGCGGTAGGGGACGTCGCCCCAAACATCCGCCGCCATGCCCATCACCAGCGCCTCATACACCTTGCCGATCCCGACGTAAGTTGAATCTCCCAGCCGCCGGGCCAGCTGCTGCATCTTGCGGATGTCCAACAGGCCACCGCCGCCGGACAGGGTACGGTTCGACCCATAGACCGAGATCCACTCCGGGTCGATAGTCACTGGATCCATGCCGTAGCGGTCGAAGCCGATACTCTGCCTCGAGTTTCCCGAGACCTGCTGGGTGTACTCCGCCGCCAGCCGCGCGATCATGCCTTCAAACTGTACCGACTGAGCCGCCTGGACGCCGATATACAGCGGCCCCGGTCGGGTGAGGTTGAGAATGCTGTTGGGGTCCTGGTCTACGCCCGGGCCCGAGAGAAAA
The DNA here is from genome assembly GCA_039930805.1 of Gemmatimonadales bacterium. Taxonomy (GTDB): domain Bacteria; phylum Gemmatimonadota; class Gemmatimonadetes; order Gemmatimonadales; family GWC2-71-9; genus CAVVWJ01. The sequence goes on from JBDTTD010000018.1 coordinate 6,812, forward strand.
TCGCTGCACCCCGTTGCGGCTATCGCAACCGCGAGGCTCAGCAGCGACCGGATCGTGTGCTTCATGGCTGACACCCTCCTTGAAGTCGCGCTGGCCATTAGCGGTTGAGAGTAACGGAGAACACAAACGAGCGACCCTGAGGGTTGTTGAAGTAGTCGATCCCGCGGACCGCGGAAGCAGCGCCGAGTAGCGAGGTCTCGGGGTCTACGCCGGTGTATTTGGTCCAGGTGACGAGATTGCGACCCGCCACGCGGAGGTCGATGCTACCGAAACCGAGTACCCGGCTGACCCACAGCTGGTCGAAGGTGTAGCCGATAGAAACCTCGCGCAGCTTGACGAACCCACCCTCTTCGATGAACCCCGACACCGGCCCGTTGAAGATTCCCCCGGGACCGGTGAACCAGGCCTCTCCCAGGGAAACCGGTGTTCCGGCCCCGGGGCCGGCCACCTGCTGACCCTGGAAGTAGTTCTGCCCGAAGACGTAGTTACCCCCGTCCCGGAAGGTCTGGGATTCCAGCGTCCGTCCGAAGTGATTGAGTGCACCACGGGTCCCGTTGTAGGCTTTCCCGCCGTGGCGGATATCCAGCAGACCACCCAGTGAGAGTTTCCGGACTCGCACCGAGGTGCGCAGGGAGCCGGTCCACCGGGGGTTGGGATCGGCGAGAACATAGGTGCCCGCCGCATCCAGCTGGGGGTAGCCGGTCGCGTCGATGTAGAGCGAACCGGACGGCGCGCCCTGGCACTCGCCCGCCGTGTTATCGAGGTCGGTGTTGTTGACCACCAGCCCGCGACCGCAGCGGACGTAGTCGGAACCGTAATACACACCCAGCGGCTGGCCCGGGACGGCCACGCCTTGAACACCCAGGCCGTTGGTGCCTCCGCTGAAGGGGAAGGGAGCGAACTGCACGCCGGCCAGATCGGTTACCCGGCTGCGGTTCTGGGCCCATTGGAGCCCTACATCCCAGGAGAAGTCGCGGGTGGTGATGGGCCGGACGTTGAGCGCCATTTCCACCCCGATGTTCCGGAGGGAGGCGGCGTTGGCCGGCTTTTCGGTATATCCGGTGCTTCCTGCCACCGGGATGTTGAGGATGACGTCGGTGGAGTTCTGCCGATAATAAGTGAACCCGAAGTCCGCCTTGTCCCGGAACAGGCCCAGGTCGAACCCGGTTTCGAACTCCTTCACCCGCTCAGGGCCCAGCTCGGTCGTGGGCACGTTATACCGGGTGATCAGTCCACCGACGCCGTTCTGCTGGGTGGAGCCGGCCGGGCCCCAACCGCCGTCAGCGATGGCGCCAGATATCAGCACGCTTTGCAGGAGATAGGGCGCCGGCTGGGTGCCGCTCTGGCCATAGGCGGCCCGGAGCTTCCCAAAGGTCAGGAGGCGCTTTTCACCCTCCTGGCCACGGTAGAACGTCCAGGCTGCGCTTCCTTTGGGGAACCAGTTCCGCCGATTGGCTGTCCCGAAGCTGGAGGCGCCGTCGTTCCGGATGGCCGCGGCCAGGAAGAGTTGATTGAACAGATCGGCCGAGACCTGACCAAAGTAGGACTCGAGCCGGACGGTGGTGCGGAAGTCGTACGGCGGAAGCTGCTGGGCGGTGTTGGCCAGGTTGAAAGGCTGTGGTGCGATGAGGTCGGTGCCCTGGATCTGCCGGGTCTGATAGCTCTGGGAGTTGAGGTTTTGACCGACCGTTACCGAGCCGGACCAGCTGGGGCTCAGCTTGTAGTCCGCCGTGGCGGTCAGGTTGTGATCGATTTGCGATGTCTTGATGTACCCCGCGTTGACGCCGCCGACCCCGTTGACCCCGGTAATCGTGGTATTCGAGTTCTGCCAGGGGTATCCCTGAGTGCGCTCGTCGTTGGCGTAGTCCAGACCGAGCGTGTAGTTGAAGCGAAGCCAGCGGACGGCGGTGTATTCTGCGTTGATTCCGCCGAAGGTCCGGCCGACCTGAGAGGTCGCTGGCGCCTCGAACGCCACGAACAGCGGATTGTCGTACGACCGCCCCAGCTTCTCCGCCCCCGGACCCGGGTTGGGAAAGCGGTAGGTCCGCTGCTGGCCGTTATTGGGATCGAGGTACTGCCGGTTGTCGTAGTCGATCGGTGTCCGCCAGGCGCCGAGGAGGAGGCCATCGGTGCTGTTGCGGGACACGACGAAGCCGCCGTCTCCGGCCACATAGGCCACGTTGGCTCCGACCTTGAGGTTGTCGAAGACTCGGTGGGAGCCGTTGAAGCGAACCGAGATCCGCTGGTACCTGCTGTTGGGTCCTACCACGATCCCGCGATCGTAGTTGTAGCCTCCGGACAGGAAGAAGGTCGTCCGATCGCTGCCCCCGGAGATCGTGAGATTGTTGTCGGTGGTGTAACCGGTTTGGAACATTTCGGCAGAATGATCGAAGGTGGGGGTTCCGGTTCCGGTCAGGTCGGGGCCCCAGCTGCCGGCCTGGGCAAAGCCGACTCGGCAGTTGACCGCCGCACCGGGAACGCAGGCAGGTGTGGTTCCCCCGGTGCCCAGCCCATACTTGGTTTGGAAATCCGGTAGCCGGCCATGCTTGTCGATCGACACCGAGTTGCGCAGAGAGTACTTGGTCGGGCCGGGTCGGCCGTGCTTGGTAGTGATCAGAATGACGCCCTGTCCGGCCCGGGACCCGTAGATGGCGCCGGAGGCAGCACCCTTCAGAATCTCCACGTTCTCGATGTCCTCCGGATTCAGATCGATCGCCCGATTGGAGGGCGCTGCGCTGCTGTTTAGCGACCCGCTGGCGGGATTGTTGTAGCTGATCGAGTTGTCGACCGGTACCCCGTCGACCACGAACAGGGGCTGCCCGTCCTGCGCCGTGATGGTGGTCAGGCCGCGTATCTGGATGAAGGACGATGCGCCCGGGTCGCCCGAGCTCGAGGTGACCCCGACGTTGGGCGCCTTGGCTGCAAGCGCATTCACGAGGTTCGACTCGTTGCTTCGAAGAATGGTCTGCGCGTCGACGCTGCTGCGCCCGGTCCCGAGCTTCTCCACTTCACTCACCGTTCCGGCACCGGTCACCACCAACTCACCGAGCTGGAGCGGGTTGTCGGAGAGGCTGAAATCCTGGACCGCCGATCCCGAGCTCAGATCGACCTGAGCGGAGCGTGCCTTGTACCCCACCAGCCGCGCGGTCACCGTCACCGGAGCCGACGGCACCCGGGCGCCAGGCACCACGATGGTATAGGCTCCGTCGGCCCGGGTCACCGCCCCGGCGCTCAGCTGCTCGATAACGACGGCGGCGGAGCCGAGCGGCAGTCCCGATTCGCTCACCACCCGGCCGCTGAGGGTCGCGGGCTGCTGTTGTTGTGCCTCCGCTCGCTGCGGCAGCAGTGCCGCCGCAAGGAGTAGCAGCCCCCCGAGCGGCCGCGGAATTCGCAACTGTCCAAACAATGATTCTCCCATGTCTTTCCTCCGGGTAGCGACTCAAGAGCTGTGACGACCAAAGGCAACAGGGCTCCAGGGCTCGTCACCGGCCCGGGAGCGCCGTCCTCACGGACGGAAGCGATATCCCCAGGCGAGTGCGGTGAGTATGTGGCGCGGGTTGGCCGGATCCTCTTCCAGCTTTCGGCGCAGGCGCGCGATGTGGGTATCCACCGCCCTGCGGCTCACCGCGGCGCCGGTTCCCCAGACCTCGCGCAATAGGTCGATTCGAGACGCGATGGCTCCGCGACGCCGCATCAGGGCCAGCAGCAGCCTGAACTCGGTATGCGTCACCCGCACCGGCTGACCTCCACGCAGGACCGTCTGGGTCGAGGGCTCGAGCAGGACGCTGCCGAACCGGATTGTTCCAGCCAGCCCGGTGGTTGCCCCTGCCGGCAACCCGCGGGTCTGTCGCAGCAGCTCCTCCACCCGGGCGACCAGCTCACGCACGACCGAGGCATCCCGGGACGCGGTCCGCTGGTCCTGCTCCTCATCGGGAGGAACCGGCGTGGCGATCTGGAACTCGTGTATCACGGGGCGCACCTCCGCCGGCAAAGCTTCGAGCTGGCTGGCCCCATTTATTGCGGGCGCATCGCCTTGCGACAGGGCCGGAGCCTGCCTGCCTTCATCGTCGATGATGAGGATTCGCGTAACGCCTCCAGCATGAGCGGAGACCCGAGGCAGTGCCCGTGTGGTCCACCGGAGCGGCGATCAGGTGTGGCGGCCCAGCGACATCGAAAGACACGGGTATGGCGGCTACGACACCGTATCAGGCCGGACTAGTCGAGGGATACGATAGAGAGTCGTGGCAGGGCGAGGAACAGATCGGGAGCGGACTGCTTCTCCGCATCCTTGAAGCGCGCGATCAGTGGTATGAACTCAAAACCGGTGGGCGGGGATGACGATGTGGGAGATCGATCGGTGTTTCAAAACGAGCGTTAGGCCGGGTCCTTCGGCTCCCGAGCCTCGTCCTTCAGCGCGTCCAGTCGCCGGGCCATGACCTCGGCTCGCAGGTCGAAGTGCGAGCCGTGCCAGGCCGGAACGCCGGCTCGCAGGATGATGGCCTGGGGCGAGGCGTGAACGATGCCGACTCGTTCGGCGATGTAGCGGGAGAGCGGACGGGAGTGGACCACGTCTACCAGGTAGACCGGGACATCCCGGTGAAGCTGGAGCAGCGACCGCATCTCTTCATAGGCGATGCCGCTGGTGGGACAGATCGGGCTGTGTTTGTACACTACGGCTAACGGCTCATCCAGCGCTGTCGCGACGTCGGCTTGGGTGGCGATCGTATACATGATGGGGAACGTAGCGGGGTCCTGCCGGCGCATCTACGTCAGCCGCATCCGCTGCAACAGCCGGGTAAAACGCGGGTCGGAGCGGAGTGGATCGAACATGGGCTCGATCCGCAGATAGGCCAGCCAACCCCGGCGATCCTCATAGGCCTTCCCCAGCAGATCGAATGAGGCATCCACGTCGCCCAGAGCCAGCTGGATCATCGCCGGGGCAACGGGTGAGACGTACCGCACCCGCTGCCTCTCCTCCAGCTCGCGCAACACCGCCCGGGCCGCGTCCGTCTGCCCCCGCAGCGCCGCCACTTGGCCCAGTCCGGCATAGGAGAGCAGATCGGTCTCCGAGTTTGCCACCGCCTCCCTGAACGAGGCGGCGGCCTCGTCGTAGAGCCCTTGCTGGGCATAGACCAGACCAAGGAGACGATGGGTCTCTTCAGAGGTGGGATTCATGGCCAACGCCCGCCGGAGATTATCCAGGGCGCCGTCGAAGTGGCGGGCGTAGTACTGCAGCCACCCCATGCTGCGGCGAATGGACACCGATAGCGGATCGAGCTCGATCGCGGCACGGCCCTCGGCCAGGGCTTCGTCGAACCGGCCCATGGCCACCAGGAACCAGGAGTGCCACTGCCGCCCGGTGGAGTAGCGGGGGTTCAGCTCGATCGCCCGATTGAACTCGCGCTCGGCGCCCACCCAATCCCAGTCGTAGATGAACGTGACCCAGGCCAGCGAGGTGTGGGCCTCAGCCAGAGTCTCGTCCAGCGCGATGGCTTTTCGAGCCTCGGCTTTTGCCCGCTCCATCCCCTCGACTACCGGTGCACCGCGATAGTCGAGATCCAGGGCATACGAGTCGGCCAGGCCGCTGTAGGCCAGCGCGTAGCCGGGATCCTCCTCGATCGCCTGCTCGAAGAAGCCGATTCCCTCCTTGATGGCGGCCTGGCTGCGCCGGTTCCACCAGAAACGTCCCTTGAGATACAGGCTATAGGCGCGCACGTTCGCGGTGTAACGCACCGGGGTGGGATCGCCCAGCTCACCGAGGAGCGTCGTGCGCAAAGTGCGTACGATGGTGCCGGCGATCTCGTCCTGAATGGCGAACACGTCCGCCATCTCCCGGTCGTAGCGCTCCGACCAGAGTGTCCGGCCATCGGTGACGTCCGCCAGCTGGACCGTGATCCGGAGCCGGTTGCCCGCCCTCCGCACGGTGCCCTCGAGCACCGCCGAGACGTCGAGCCGGGCGCCGAGTTCCCGGACGTCTTCCCGCGTGTTCTTCAGGGCGAAAACCGAGGTTCGTGAGGCCACCCGCAGCCCCTCGACCTTGGTGAGAGCGGTGATGAGCTCGTCCGTTATGCCGTCGCTGAAGTACTCGTTCTCCGGGTCGGCGCTGGAGTTGACGAACGGCAGCACCGCAATGGCCCGGCTCTCGGGACCAAACGCAACGGGCGCCGGCGGCGGCGCCGCCAGGGCGTCGCAGAACTCGGCCATCGTCGAGAAGCGATCTCCCGGTGTCTTGGCCAGGGCACGCTGGAGACTCAGCTCCACGGCGGCAGGAACCATGGGGCGCAATGATCGGATCAGCGGCGGCGCCTCGATGGCGTGCCGGGCCATGGTGGCCCGTGCGCCGGAGCCGGAGAAGGGCGGCACTCCGGCAAGCATCTCGAACAGGACGCAGCCCAGGCTGTAGATGTCGCTGCGACCATCGAGGTCCCGGTCCGCACTCGCCTGCTCCGGACTCATGTAGGCCGGAGTGCCCACGGTGAAGCCCCGGTCAGTGACGTAGACACTGTCGCCGCCGGCGCCGGGTGCACCCTGGGCGAGTGCCGTGGCCACGCCGAAATCGGCGACGACCGGCTCTCCCTCCTGGAGCAGGATGTTCTCCGGCTTGATGTCGCGATGGATCACGTTGTGCCGGTGGGCGTAGCCCAGCGCCGCGGCGACGGCCAGGGTGATCCGGAGCGCCGCATCGATCGGCAGCGCGCCTTCCTTCGCGAGCCGGTCGCGCAGGGTCTCGCAGCCGGCGTAGGGCATCACGAAGTAGAGCATCCCATCGAATTCGCCGGAATCGTGGACCGGGAGGATCTGCGGATGTGACAACTGGGCGGCGATCCTGATCTCGCGCAGAAAACGCTCGGGCTCGTACGACCCGCCACCGTTTCCGGGGATCAGTACCTTGATTGCGACCTTGCGGGCGTGCCTGAGGTCCTCGGCCAGATAGACCGCGGCCATGCCCCCGTGACCGATCTCCTCTTCGATGCGGTACCGGTCAGCCACAGCGGCTCGGAGGCGCTCAGGAAATGCAGGCACCCGGTCTAGCTCCTGCTTGGGAGACAGTGGAAGGGAATGGCTCCGCCGCCAGCGCACAAGTTGGCGAAGCGCAACCCAATGGGCCGGGGGCATCGCTCGCTAGCGAGAGCGCCGGTGGTACCGTCCGTCGAAGACTATCGTCCAGGTCTTGCCTCCGTCGCGGGAGGACTCCCACAGCTGACGGACCTGGGCCGGCCCCGTCGGTTGCCAGGTGATCCGTTGAAGCTGCTTTACTCCACTGCTGTCGAGGGTCTCACCCCGCAGGGTCATGCGCTGCTTGCTGAACTCGCCATCGAGCTGCAACAGACTCCCCCGATCATCCACCCAGGTCTGGTGCCATCTCCGCCGCGTCCGATCGTAGATGTTGTAACTGGTCCCGCTGCTCCCTCCCGCTCCACTCCAGCTTTCCTGGATGACGCATCCGTCCAGTATTCGTCTGATTTGGTTGGTGCCCGCCGGCTTGCCGTCCGGCAGCCGCACCTCCCAGTCACCAATCCAGAAATCGAATTGCCGGTACTCGGCACTGCTGCATGGCCCCGGAGGGGGCAGCACCGGGTGCGTGGCATCACTCGGCGCCTGTAGTGGAGCCGCCGGGCATAGAAGCAGCAGGCCATACCATGTCCCCGTGATCGAACAATTCATCCGCATGCCAGGTTCCTCCCGAGTGGGGGTCGACCATCGTTCACGACCTACGAGAGAACTCAGGAATGAGTGCCAGGCCGGCCAGCCGGGAACCGGCGCTCGAAGCCTACGACCTCGCCCGAGGACCAGGCTTCAGCTGCGCCAGAAAAATTTGGATGCTGCCGAAGTAGCGGGTGGAGTCGAGGTCGAATGCGTCTGCGTGGCCGCCTTCGAGATCCACGAATGTCTTTGGTGGCGGAGCCGCCTCGAACAGGCGACGCCCGTGCGCGTGGGGAATTACGTCGTCACTGGCGGCGTGCAGGAAGAGCTTGGGGACAGTTATCCGGGAGACCTTATCGATGGAGGCGAACCGGCTTCGAGCGAGCCGGCGGACCGGTATATAAGGATAGAGCTCCTGGCCCCGATCGACAGCGGATGTGAGGGCGCCCTCGACAATGAGCCCGGCCACCGGCACCCGGCTGGCCAGATCGATCGCGACCGCCGAGCCGAGGGAGTGGCCGAAGAGGACAATCCGGTCGGCCTGCACTCCCCGCTCCTCTCGCAGGTAACGGTACGCGGCATCCGCATCACGGTAGAGACCCTGCTCGCTTGGCGCTCCGCCGCTCTCGCCATACCCGCGATAGTCAAAAGCCAGGAGGCTCAGGCCGAGGCCCAGTAGCCCCGCATAGTGAACCGGCCGGTCGAACTCGGAGAGGTTGCCCGCGTTACCATGACAGATCAGGAGCCAGAGCCCGGTCGAGTCCGCCCCTGCGGGCATGGCCCACGCGACCAGCTTCACCCCATCCTCCGTGGGGATCTCCACCCGCTCGACCGGGAGGCCCAGCCGGGCCGGCGGAGCCATAAGCGTGCGTTGTGGTCCAGGGAAATAGACCAGGCGGGATTCGAAGACCCAGAGCAGGACCAGAATGCCGAGGTACAAACCCAGGGCAACCCCAATGGTCCAGGTCATTCGGTGAAGCCATGTTCTGGGGGCTGCGTCACGCGGGATAGTACCGGCCTCCGGACTTGGCCATCTCGAGCAACGACGGCGCGGGGCGGAAGCGCTCGCCGAAATGTTCCTGGAGCCGATAGAGCGTTTCGACAACCCGGCCCGGACCCACGTCATCGATCATCCGGAGCGGACCGCCCCGAAACGCCGGGAACCCGATGCCGAAGATGGCTCCGATGTCGGCGTCGCGCGGGCTGCGCACCACCCGGTCGGCGCAGGCCAGCGCAGCTTCATTCAGCATGGAGTACACCAGACGTTGCCCGACTACCTCGGCGTCGGCATCGTCGGTGGGCTGCACCGCCAGCAACGGGTAGACGCTGCGATCCACACCGGCCTTGTGCCCCGACTTGTAGTGATAGAAGCCGCTTCCGTTCTTCCGGCCCAGGCGTGTGGCTCCGAGCATCCGGGCCAGCGAGGCGGCCGGCTTCATCCGGTCACCGAAGGCTTCGTGCATCACGCTCCCAGCCTTTTGGGCAACATCCAGCCCCACTTCATCGAGCAGCGCCACCGGTCCGACCGGGAAGCCGAACTCGGTCATGGTGGCGTCGATCAGCTCGATGCGCACGCCTTCCTGGAGCAGGTGACCGGCCTCATTCAGGTAGGGCGAGAGAATGCGGTTGACCCAGAAGCCCGGCCGATCCGCTACCACGATGACCGTCTTGCCCATGCGGCGTCCAAACCGGACCGCGGTGACGATCGTATCCCGGCTCGTGGCCTCGGTTGGAATGACTTCGAGCAGCGGCATGCGGTCGACTGGAGAAAAAAAGTGCATGCCGAGAACGCGCTCCGGGTGGCGCGCACGGGCAGCAATCTGATGGATGGGGATGGTGGATGTGTTGGTGGCGAAGATGGTGTCGGCCCGGATCTTTGCCTCGACTTCAGCCAACACCTGGCGCTTGATCTCCAGCTCCTCGAACACCGCCTCGATCACCAGATCCGCCCGGCTGAACCCGCTGAAGTCGGTGCCCCCGGAGAGCAGTGCAGTCAGACGCTCGTACTGGGGGCGGGTCAGCCGCCGGCGCTCCAGTCGCTCCTTCAGAAGCCCGGTGGCCGCCTTCAGGCCTTTGCCTACCCGGGTCAGGTCGGAGTCCTTGAGCCGGGTATCCACCTCCACGTTCAGCACCGCCGTGCCGGCGATGCCCGCTCCCATGAAGCCGGAGCCCACCACACCGAGCCGGCGAATCTGTCGCGGAACGGCCGAACCGGGGCGAACACCGTCGTCCTTCTTCAGCGCCGTGGTGGCGAAGAATATCTGCACCAGCTTGCGGGACACGTCTCCCACCGCAAGCTCGCCGAATGCCCGGTGCTCCTCGGCCAGCCCGGCGGTAATGCCCTGCTCCAGGCCCACGCGGACTGCCTCCAGGGCGGCGAGGGGAGCGGGATAGTGTCCGCCGCTCTTCTTCAGTACCTGTTTCCGCGCCCCGCGGTAGACCAGCTGGCGCCCGGCGGCCGTGCGGTCGAGGAGTAGCCCGGCAAGACCGGCCTTGTGCTGCCGCCGGGGAAGGCCCTGACGCGCCAGCCGGTCCGCGGCGGCGATAGCTACCTGCCGGAGGATGCTGCGGGGAACCACCTCATCCACCAGGCCCAGCCTGAGTGCCTTCTGGGCCCGCTCGGTCTTGCCGGTCAGGATCATATCCAGTGCTGCGCGGGCTCCGATCAGCCGCGGGAGCCGCTGGCAGCCACCCGCTCCCGGAATGAGGCCCAACTGCACCTCAGGGAGGCCGAGCACGGTCTTGAGATGATCGGTGGCAATCCGGTAGTGACAGGCGAGCGCCACCTCGAGACCCCCGCCGAGGCAAGCACCGTGGATGGCCGCGACGATCGGTTTCTGAAAGGTCTCGAGCCGGCTGACCGTTTCCTGCCCCTCGAAGCTCAAACGCTCCGCCTCGGCTTGAGTCCCTATGGCGGTGAATTCCTCGATATCCGCGCCCGCGATGAAGTTGTCGGCTTTGCCGGAGATCAACACCACCGCGCGGGTCAGGGAATCCTCCCGCAGGCGGCCCAGCAGTGCCTCGAGCTCGGTCTTCACCGTGGCATTGAGCTTGTTGACCGGCTCGCCGGGAAGGTCGAAGCTGACGACGGCGATGCCGTTCTCGATGGTGGTGGTGAACGCTGTCACGGCAGTTTGGAGTCTAGAGTCAAGAGTCTAGAGTCTATGCGTCCTAGACCTTCGGATCCGGACCTCCGAACCGCGCCGTAAGCCATAGACTTTGGACTTTCGACTTTTGACTCTCCACTCATCCCTCAACTCCTCTCTAAAACCATCGCATACCCCATCCCGCCTTGCGCACAGATCGAGAGCAGGCCGAACTGCACGTCACGCCGGCGCATTTCGTTCGCCAGGGTGGTGACCAGGCGCGCGCCGGTGGCGGCAAACGGATGCCCGATGGCGATCGATCCTCCAGATACGTTGGTGCGCTCCCAGTCCACTTCGCCCACCGGGCCGGGCAACCCGAGACGATCGGCCCACGCCTGCGAGCCCCAGGCCTGCACATTGGAGAGCACCTGGGCCGCAAAGGCCTCGTGTATCTCCACCAGGCCCAGCTCGCTCCAGGTGAGCTCGGCCCGCTCCAGCGCCTTGGGAACCGCGAAGACCGGGCCCATCAGCAGCTGCCAGCCGGGGTCCACCGCGCTGACCGCGTAGCTCCTGATGTACGCCAGCGGCACGTGACCCAGCGCCTTTGCTTTCTCCTCCGCCATGAGCAACACGGCCGCCGCGCCATCGGTGAGCGGAGAAGAGTTGCCCGCCGTGACGGTGCCGTACTTCCGGTCGAACACCGGCTTGAGTTTGGCGAGGGCGT
>JBDTTD010000019.1:0-18250 GCA_039930805.1 Gemmatimonadales bacterium
AATCATCATCGGAATCATGTCGTTCACGCCGCTCCCGGTCCTTGGCGCTGCCCGGCCGGACCAGCTGGATGGTGCCCTGGAACGATTCCAGGGTGACTTGGGCGCTGCCGGATCCCAGGGTGAAGTTGAACCCTTTCCCCTTCCGCGTCCCACTCAATGGCACCGGGAACTCGGACTCGAAATCTCCATTGAAGGTCGAGACCGCCACGGTCGCGCTCGTGCCCTCGGCGACGGTCAGGGTAATGTCGCCATTGTGGGTGGAGAGCGAATATCGCCCGCCGCTCCGAATCGGGCCGGCGTACGAGATGTCCCCATTCACCGTGCTGGCATCCACGGTGGCGGCATCGACTCCCTGCAGGGCGATCTCGCCGTTCACGCTCTCGGCCAGGATCTCTCCGGCGGAGTTGGTGACCCGAATGTCCTCGTTCACCGAGTTGACGCTGATCCGGCCTCGGGCCCCTCGCAGCGATACGGAGCCCTGAACCGATCGGAGTGAGATCAGGCCGTCGCCGCCGATGACCTTCACTTGGCCCTCGACCGTTTCCACCGAGATCGCCGCCCGGGTGCCCGTAATCGTGGCGTTGGTATGCACGCCGGACAGACTCAGGGCCATCCAGACCGGCACGCTGATCCGGAGACCGATCTCGGTGGGTGGCCCGTGCCTCCCTTGCGTGCGCACACCGACGGCGGTGGCCGAGCTGGTGATCTCGACCCGGTTGCTGGCCGAGGTGGTCGCCTGGACCCGAACCGCGTTGCGATTCCAGGACTGGACCGTGACGTCGCCGCCGTAGGCGTTTACCTGGAGTCGCTGGCCGCGCTCGGCGGTCACGGTCGTGTCGATCTGCTGCGTGGTGGCCAGCGTCAGAGCAGCGGCCAGAGTGAGTAGCACGATGAGCGTCCTTTCAGCTTACGGGGACGAGAGTGGCGGCTTGGCGCAGGAGGTCGAGCTTGCGCCGCATCGTCTCGGCCAGGTGCGTGTTGAGGTACAGGTTGGCTGGATCAGCCAGGAGCGCCTGTTGCGCTTGCGCGATCGCCCGATCGATCGCGGCCAGGTTCTGCTCGATCACCCGGACCGTCGTGGTGTCGAGCTGTCCCCGCCCGCCGGCCAGCACCCGTTCCAGATCGGCGATGGCCGCCGAGTAGCTCCGCGAGGCGGTGTTACCTGCATTGATGGCGACTGGGGCGACCGCCGGATTCGGCAGCGTGGCGATCGGTACCGTGGCTGAAGGCGCAGCCGTAGAGCGGAACAGCCACACGGTGCCGCCGGACAACGTCATCAGGAGAATGGCGGCCGCCGCCAGCTGGGGCAGGGAGAAGCTCCACCGGCGGCTGATTCGCGGAGACGCGCCGGGCCTAGCACCGATCCGGCTGGCGATGCCGGGCCACAGGTCGCGTTTAGGGATGTATTCCTCGACTCCACGGGCTCGATCGACGACTCGGCGGAGGTCGTCCAGCACGGCAGAGCAGTCGGAGCAGGTCTCGAGGTGTGCCTCGAGCGCGGCCCGATCAGCAGCCGGCAGCTCCCCATCCAGATACTCTGACAGTTGGTCCGTCCAGCGATCGCTCATCGTCTCTCTCCCTTCTAGCGCTCGAGGTGCCGGCGCAAGGCCAGCCGGGCCCGATGCAATTGGGACTTGGAAGTCCCGGTAGCCAATCCGAGCATCTCGGCAATTTCTTCATGCCGATAGCCCTCGACATCATGCAGCACGAACACCTCTCTCGCCCCGTCGGGCAGGCGTTCCATGGCCGACTCGAAGTCCATGGCCAGCTCCGGTCCGGGGCGGCGGGTGGGTAGGGTCTCCAGTGCTGCGTCACCCTCCAGATATCGCTTTCGCCGGGTGCCCAGCGTCTCCCGTCGAGCCAGGATGACGTTCACCGCCAGGCGATGCAGCCAGGTGCCGAAGGCGGCCTCCCCCCGAAAGGTGCCCAGCTTCTGCCAGGCCCGGACGAAAACGTCCTGGGTCACCTCGTCGGCATCGTCATCGTTCAGCATGCGCCGAACCAGGCTGTAGACCCGGGGCAGGTGGTGCCGGTAGAGCCGTTCGAAGGCGCTGGCATCGCCGCTGGCAGCCAGCGTCGCATCCACTGCGTCCGAATCGGGCCTGCCGGTCTGTTCGTGCGCCAGTGTCACCACTCCAAGGCCGAGTTCAGTCATTGCGGGGGGTTGGATCGTCCAGCGGCCCAAAAGGTTGCAGGCCTTTGGGGAGATCGCTAGCCTTGTGCTTGCCTTGTCATCCCGAGCCCTTCGCTGTGCTCAGGACAGGCTCCGCGAGGGTGCCCGAACCCACGTTCCGGCCCCTTCGCTCCGCTTGGAAAGGATCCTCCTGCATGGCTACGCTGACTCAGTCCCGCGCCATTACTGCACCCACCGGATCGGCCATCTCCTGCAAGGGCTGGCACCAGGAAGCTGCGCTCCGGATGCTGATGAACAACCTCGACCCCGCGGTCGCGGAGCGGCCCGAGGAGCTCATCGTTTACGGGGGAAGTGGCAAGGCAGCTCGCAACTGGGAGTGCTACGAGCGCATCGTCACGACGCTCCGGCGGCTGGAGAACGACGAGACGCTGCTGGTGCAGAGCGGCAAGCCGGTTGGAGTATTCCGGACTCACGAGCATGCCCCCAGAGTCCTCATCGCCAATGCGAACCTGGTCCCCCGGTGGGCCACGTGGGATGAGTTCCGCCGGCTCGACGCCCTCGGCCTGACCATGTACGGTCAAATGACCGCGGGCTCCTGGATCTATATCGGGACCCAGGGAATCCTCCAGGGCACATATGAGACGTTCGCCGAGTGCGCCCGGCAACACTTTGGAGGCACGCTGGAGGGGCGGTTGGTGGTCACCGGGGGGCTCGGTGGAATGGGCGGTGCCCAGCCGCTGGCAGCCACGATGAATGGGGCTGCCTTCCTGGGCGTGGACGTGGATGAAGAGCGGATCCGGCGCCGGGTGGACACCCGCTACTGTGATCGCCTGGAGACGAATCTCGACACGGCGCTGGCGCTGGTCGAAGGCGCCCGTGCCAAGAAGCGCGCGCTGTCGGTGGGGCTGGTGGGAAACATTGCGGAAGTCATGCCGGAGCTGATCCGGCGCGGAGTGGTGCCGGACATCGTGACCGATCAGACCTCGGCACACGATCTCCGTCTGGGCTACATCCCGGCAGGGATGACTCTCGATGCCGCCGCCCGGGAACGGGCTCGAGATCCGGTGGCGTTCGAGGACCGGGTCCTCGACTCGATGACCACCCATGTCAGCGCGATGCTCCAGCTGAAGGCCCGCGGCTCGGTGGTCTTCGACTACGGCAACAACCTGAGAGGGCAGGTGGCCGACCGTCGAGGGATGCGCGAAGCCTTCGACCTGCCGGGATTCGTGCCCGCCTTCATCCGCCCGCTCTTTTGCCGTGGGGCAGGCCCCTTTCGCTGGGTGGCGCTTTCCGGCAACCCGGCGGACATCGCCGAGACCGACCGTGCGGTGCTGGAGACCTTTCCGAAGAATGCGAGTCTGGCACGCTGGATCCGGCAGGCGCAGGAGCGGGTCGCCTTCCAGGGCCTGCCGGCCCGCATCTGCTGGCTGGAGTACGGCGAACGGGCGGAGATGGGAGCGCGCTTCAACTGGCTGGTAAAAAAGGGTCGTGTGGCAGCCCCCATCGTCATCGGCAGGGATCACCTGGACACCGGGTCGGTTGCTTCACCCAATCGGGAGACCGAGGGCATGCTGGACGGGTCCGACGCCATCGCCGACTGGCCGCTGCTCAATGCCTTGCTCAACACCGCCTGCGGCGCGAGCTGGGTCTCCATTCATCATGGAGGCGGTGTCGGCATCGGGTACTCGATCCACGCCGGGATGGTGGCGGTGGCTGATGGTACCTCGTTGGCGGATGAGAGGCTGCAGCGGGTTCTCACCGCCGATCCGGGCACCGGGGTCATGCGCCATGCGGATGCAGGCTACGACCTCGCAATACAGACTGCCAAGGAGCGTGGGGTTGACCTCCCGATGGTCGATTGAGCCGGCACTGCCTCACCTTCGTGTCCTTCGTGTCCTTCGTGCCTTCATGGTAAAGCTGTTGCGGAGTTATTCGGCATGAAGGTGCTGGCCAACGTCGGTCAGCTCGCTACCTGTCGGGCCGACGGAGGGCAGGGCGATCTCCACGCCATCCCCCGCGGCGCCCTGGCCTGGAATGATGCCGGCATCATCGAGTGGGTTGGTTCCGAGAAGGACCTCCCCGCGAAGTACCAGCGGATAGAGCGACTCGATGCCGGCGGCCGGCTCGTGATCCCGGGACTGGTGGACTGCCACACCCATCTCGCCTTTGCCGGGTGGCGGGCAGACGAATTCGAGCAACGCCTTCGGGGCCGGACCTACCTCGACATCGCCCGAGCGGGCGGCGGCATCATGTCCACCGTGCGGCAGACCAGGGCGGCCACGGAAACGGATCTGCTCGAGCGAGCCGCCGGGTTTCTGCGGGAAATGCTCGCGCTAGGCGTCACCACGGTGGAGTGCAAGAGCGGCTACGGTCTCGAGCCCGATACCGAGCTCAAGCTGCTCCGGGTCTACCGCCGACTGGCGAGAGAACAGCCGGTTCGCGTGGTGCCGACGTTTCTCGGCGCGCACCTGGTTCCTCCCGAGTTCCGGGAGAACCGCGAAGGATATGTCGATCTGCTGGTTGATCACGTGATCCCGGGGTTGGCGAAGGAGGAGCTGGCGGCCTGCTGCGACGTGTTCGTAGAGCAGTCCGCGTTCAGCGTGGCCGAGGCCCGGCGGATCCTTCAAGCCGGTCAGAAGTCAGGGCTTTCCGCCAAGCTGCACGCGGATCAATTGACCAACGGAGGCGGGGCCGAGCTGGCAGCGGAGCTGGGCGCCCTCTCCGCTGATCACCTGGAGCACATCTCGGAAGCCGGAATCCAGGCGATGGCCACCAAAGGAGTGGTGGCGGTGAGCTTGCCACTGGCCTCGCTGTACCTGGGCCAGGCGCCGATGCCGGCAAGGCGTCTGATCGAGGCCGGTGTAGCAGTGGCGGTCGCAACCGACTTCAACCCCGGGTCCGCGCCCAGCTTTCATCTTCCATTGGCGCTCACTCTCGCCTGCACCCTGCAGCGCATGACGCCGGCCGAGGCGCTGAAGGGAGCCACGATCTATGCGGCGCGGGCGGTCGGCCTGGAGCGTGAGGTTGGCTCCCTGGAGGCAGGCAAGGCGGCAGATCTCGCACTCATAGATGCTCCCGATGTCAGCCACTGGCTCTACCACTTCCGCCCCAATGCTTGCCTGATGACCGTCATCGGGGGAACCCAGCGCTGGGAGGCAGCATGACCCGCATCATCCCACCTGCAAACCCTATCTCCGACACGTTACCGGACGATCCACGGCTGGGTCGCCTGTTAGGGAGCCGCCTGGGCAAGAACGATCCGCCCCAGGCCGTTTTGTTGGGCTTCCCCTCTGATGAAGGTGTCCGCCGCAATGGCGGAAGGGTTGGAGCCGCCGGTGGTCCCAGGGCAGTTCGTCCCGCGCTTTACCGTCTTACTGCCGATCCCCGCTCCGAACAGTTCGAAGATCTGCTGGGCCGGACCCGCGATCTGGGGGATTTGGAGATCTCGCGCAACCTGGAGTTCGATCAGCAACACCTGGGCGAGGCTCTGGGTCCCTATTTGGAACAGGGCGCGTTCGCGATTGTGTTCGGCGGCGGACACGAGACGTCCTACGGACATTTCCAGGGATACGCGCGCGCCGGAAAGAAGGTCGAAATCATCAACTGGGACGCCCATGCGGACGTCCGCGAGCTCAAGAACGGGCAGGCCCATTCCGGCTCGCCATTCCGCCAGGCGATCGAGGATCCATCCGGAATGTGCCGCCGCTATACGGTAGCGGGCCTCCAGCCTCAATCCGTGGCGCGGGCCCACATGGAATACGTCGGGCAACATGGCCGGGCCGTATGGCGCGAGGAGGTGACTCGTGAGGTCGTCGCCGAGCTGTACCGGGGACTCACCGGCCCCGCCCTGGTCTCATTCGATCTGGACGCGGTCAGTGATGCGGAGGCGCCGGGAGTGAGCGCTCCCACGTCGGGCGGCTTGACCAGCGACCTCTGGCTCGCCGCCGCCGACGGCGCCGGGCGCTGTGCTGCCGTCACCTCGGCCGACGTGGTGGAGCTGAACCCGGCAGTGGACCGGGATAATCAGACGGTGCGGCTGGCGGCACTCACGGTGTGGTGGTTGTTGCGGGGGCGGTCCCGGCGGGGGAGCTAGCTCCTTGCGCGCCGTTCCGCTGCGGTGCACTGTTGTGACAATTCCCAAAATGAACTCCTCAAGAAATGTTGGAGGCGCCATGGCACTGCGCGTGTTTGGCATGTTCCTCTTGTTCTCGCTCCAGGTGCAGCTGGTCGCGGCCCAGGTCCGCCAGATCAGCGGGCGGGTGACCAACTCCCAGACCGACGAGGGACTGGGAGGAGCCACCGTCGCGGTTAGCGGTACCGGCATCGTGGCCGAGACGAGTCCCGACGGCAACTATGTTCTCAACGCACCGGACGGCGACCGGACGCTCGTCGTTCGCGCAATCGGCTTCAAGCGGCGGCAGCTCGAGGTGCCGGCCGGCCAGGCGACGGCCGATGCCACCCTGGATCCCGACGTCTTCAAGCTGGAGGAGATCGTCATTACCGGGCAGGCCACCGGGGTCGAGCGGCAGAACCTGCCCAACGCCGTCGCGACGGTATCCTCGGACGAGCTCAACCGGGCTCCTGCCCAGACGATCGAGAGCGCGCTGCAGGGCAAGATCCCCGGCGCGTACATCCAGGCCAACTCCGGCGCGCCGGGCGGCGGTTTCCAGCTCAATCTACGCGGCGTGTCCACGATCATCGGGAGCGTGGACCCGCTGTACGTGGTGGACGGCATCGTGGTCAGCAACGTGGCCATTCCCAACGGCCAGAATGCGGTCAGCTGCGCCCAGTGCGGCGGCAATCCACGGAACCAGGACAACCCGGTCAACCGTATCGCCGATCTGAATCCGGAGGACATCGAGCGGATCGAGGTGCTGAAGGGCGGCTCCGCCGCGGCGATATACGGCTCCAAGGCCACTAACGGTGTAGTGATCATCACCACCAAGCGCGGCAAGGTAGGCAAGCCGCAGTTCGCTGTCTCCCAGAAGTTCGGATTCTCGTCCCGGGCCAACGAGCTTGGTTCGCGAACGTTCACCAGCCTGGCCGAAGCGCTAACTGTCTTTAGAGATACCGCGGCAGTGACCGCCGCGTTTCAGCCGGGCAGAACTTTCGACCACGAAGACGAGCTGTACGGCCGCAGGTCGTTGTCCTATGAGACCAATGGCAGCGTGAGCGGCGGGACCGAGAAGTCGAAGTATTATATCTCGGGACTGGTGAAGAACGATGAAGGAATTGCGCTCAACACCGGTTACAAGAAACAGTCTCTACGCTCTAACATCGACCAGGAACTCGGTAGCGGCTTTCAGATTCAGGTCAACATCGACGGAACCCACAGCTTGTCCAAGCGCGGGCTCTCGAACAACGATAATTCCGGGACCAGCCCCTATATGGTGTTCCCCCAGACGCCCAGTTTCATCGATCTATTGCCGGCCGGGGGCATTCGCGACGGCCTGCTGGCCTCCGACTTTCCGACCAACACTCTCGAGCGAAGCAATCCTATACAGACCTTTCAGATCCTCAAGAACGAGGAGGACGTCTGGCGGATGCTGGGAACCTCGACGCTCCGGTGGTCAGCTATTCGGTCGGCCCACAGCAACCTCCAGTTTATCGGGATCGGTGGGGTGGATTATTTCCAGCAGGATAACAATCTTGTCTCCCCTCCCGAGCTCCAGTATGAGCCGGCGGATGGGCAGCCCGGATCGGTGGTCCTGAGCAAATCGTCGAACCGGAACCTGAACGCTGCGCTGAACATGTCCTACCGCCTGAACCCATCGGAGAGCGAGAGTGGGGCAGAATGGACCACCTCGGCGGGGGTGCAGTATGAGGAGCGGCGGCTGTTTGCCACCCAGATCCTTGCCCGCACGCTGCTTCCCGGCCAGGAGAGCCCCCAGCAGACCACCAGTCAGAGCGTCACGTCCAAGCTGGAGCCGGTTCGCGATCTCGGCATCTTTGCGCAGGAGGAAGTCCTGCTTGCCAACCGGCGGCTGCTGCTGACCGCGGGCGTTCGGGGCGACCGGAGCAGCTCCAACGGCAGGACCGGAAGGTATTTCCTGTACCCCAAGGTCGCGGCGTCTTACCGGTTCCTCCATCCGTTCGGCGGGCTCGACGAGATCAAGTTGCGTGGCGCCTACGGGCAGACCGGCAACCGCCCGTCGCGCTTCGACGCCAAGTACAGCAACGACACCACCGGCACTATCGGCGGACAGTTCGGCACCTCGATCGGTGGGCTGGCCGGGGATCCTCTCATCCAGCCGGAGCGCCAGGAAGAGTTCGAGGGTGGCTTTGACGCCAGCCTGGCCGGCGGGCGGGCGGAGCTGACCTTAACCGTGTATCAGCGCAATATTCGCGATCTGATCCTGGAACAGACCATTGCCCCCTCCCTGGGGCAGGAGACCCGCATCTTCAGCTCGGACAGCCGGCTGCGGAACCGGGGCGTGGAGGCATCTCTCACGGTCCAACCGGTCCAGGGCAGGAAGGTGAACTGGATCTCCCGCGCCACCTTCTTCGCCAACAAGGGCAAGATCACCCAGCTCGCGGTACCGCCGTTCCAGACCGGTGGCTTCGCCCTGTCACTCGGGACCTACCAGATCGAGGAGGGCAGCTCACCGACACAGATCTTCGGGCTCGTGGGTACCGATCCCGTCACCGGAGAGGCGATTGCGGGGAAGGTGGGAGATGCAAGCCCGGACTTCCAAATTTCCTTCTCCAACGATATCGACATCAATCGCTTCACCCTGGGCTTCCTCTTCGACTGGAAGCATGGTGGCGACATCATCAACCTGACCCAGTTCCTCTACGACGCAGTGGCGAATACCAGCGATTTCGTGGGAGCGGGGGCTGCGCGCTTCAATCGCTTCGGAGCGGGCTTTACCCAGCCGTACGTGCAGGACGGCTCCTACCTGAAGCTGCGCGAGGTGAACCTGTCGTATAACCTGCCGGATGGCTTCACCTCCCGGCTCTTCGGCGGGAGTGTTCGCTATGCACGGCTCTCCCTGACCGGCCGCAATCTGCTGCGGATCACCCCCTATGACGGGCTCGATCCCGAGGTGAGCAACTTCGGCAACCAGGCGATCGTGCGGAACATTGACGTGGCGCCGTTCCCGCCGAGTCGCAGCTTCTACTTCTCCGTCGACCTGGGGTTCTAACCATGACGCCCACAATGAGCCTGACCCGAGTAGCGTTGGCAGGGCTGCTGATCGGCGCGGGCGCCTGCGATTACGACATCCAGAATCCCAACAGCCCCACCGTCATCAGCGGGAACCCGGCGCCCTCACAGGTGGCGGCGGCCGCCACCGGCATCCTGATCGCCACCCGGACGGACGCCGCGGACTGGGCGCTGGACGGAGCGATCTTCGGGCGCGAAGCGTACCGCTTCGATCCTTCGGATCCACGATTTTCCCAGGAAATGATGCAGGGCCCCCTCGACCCGGGCAGCCGGGCGTTCGGGGGCGACCACTGGGCGGAGCCCTACACTGCCATCAGGAGCGCGAACGACCTGCTCGCGGTGATCGGGAGCGCGAGCGCGCTCACCCCCGAGCAGCAAGACGCTGTGCGCGGCTTCGCGCATACGCTCCAGGCCTACAACTTCACCATCATCCTCAGCTCCCACACCCAGGATCAGATCCCGGTCGACGTGGGCACCAGCGCCAGCGCGCCGCCGGCCCCCTTCGTGACCAACGCGGCGGCCTGGGATCATGTAATTGCGCTGCTCGACGGTGCCGTCGCCGAGCTCCAGGGTACCGCCTTCCCCTTCCCGCTGCCGCCGGGATTCACCGGGTTCAACACCCCGGCCACGTTCGCGCAATTCAATCGCGCCCTGCGCGCCCGGGTGGCGGTGTACCGGGGAGACTATACGGGTGCGCTGACATACCTGGGGCAATCCTTTCTGGATCCACTGGCGCCTCTTGACCGGGGAGTCTATTTGGACTTCGGCACCGGGGCAGGCGACGTCGCCAACGCGTTGGCCATCGACCCGCAGACCGGTGAGAATTTCGGACACCCCTCGCTTCGCACTCAGGCGCAACTTCAGACCGACGGTGTATCGATGGACCGGCGCTTCCTCACCAAGCTGGTGGCGAGGCCTACGCGGTCCGCTGGCACCACGAACACCGCTCCACCTCAACTCCTTTCATCGGATCTCGGTTGGGTTCGCTACCCGAGCCCCAGCTCGCCGATTCCGATCATCAAGAATGAGGAGCTCATCCTGCTGCGGGCGGAAGCCAATATTGGATTGTCCAATTTCGGCCCCGCCATAGCGGATATCGACCAGGTGCGAACGACGTCGGGTGGGCTACCGGCCTACGCCGGTCCGGTGGACCAGCCGTCGCTTCTGGCCGAGCTGCTGTACAACAAGCGCTACTCCTTGATGTTCGAGGGCGGCCACAGCTGGGTCGACTACCGGCGCTATGGCCTGACCGCTTCACTCCAGTCGTTTGACCGGGTAGGGCCGCCGCCCGACCTGATCTTCCCGACACTACCGATTCCGACGGCGGAGACTCAGCCACGGACCTGACGCGCGAGCCGAGGCGTCGCGGAGCTCGCGCCCTGAGCCTGAGCCCCGTGGTGCCCGATCTGGAGGAGACGAAAATGACGCATCCAACCGTTCGGGTTGCCCCGCTGCGCCTGGCCACACTGCTGCTGGCGCTGCTCCCGATGGTGTTCGGCTGCTCGGGAAAAGGCGCCAAGTATGCCGGCACGTGGAAGCGGGATCTGTATGGTGAAGGTGAGGTTCACATGAAGCTGGCCTCGAACGGCGTTGTCGAGCTCATGCTACCTTCGCCCCGCTGGCCGGATTCCGTGGACGTGAAGGGGCGGGTCGAGTTCCTGGGAGATACCCTGGTCTTCAAGGCGGATACCGCTGCCAACGCGTGTCAGGCGGCCGACGCGCGCTACGTGGTCAGCCGGACCCAGGATCAACTGCACATCGTGGGCTTGGGAGGCGATGGCTGCGGTGGGCGGCGGGCGGCGTTGGTGGGGACCTGGCAGAAGTCGTAGGCGCGGACGGATGTGCGCTCCTACGAGCGGGGCAGCGGGGCCGCGGGGCAGTAAAATGTAGGCGATGAGTTCGCGCGGCCGCACGGCAGTAGCAGCCGTTACTGCCCCGCCGCCCCGCCGCCCCGCTGCCCCGCTGTAGACGGCCACTGCTGGGTAACACAGTGGAAGGCGCCGAGGCCCCAAACCAGGTCGGTGCAGTCGATGCCGACCACTTCCCGGGTGGGGAACAACGACTGGAGCGTGGCGCGTGCCGGTTCGTCACCGGCAGGGTCGTAGGTCGGTAGCAGCACGACGCCGTTGGCGATGTAGAAGTTGGCGTAGCTGGCCGGAAGGCGCTGCCCGTCGTGGTACAAGGGGCGGGGCATGGGGAGAGTGACGACTCTCAGCGGCATTCCATCCTGATCCGTCATGCGGTTGAGCCGTTCCAGGTTGTCCTGGAGCGGCTCGTAGTTTTCGTCGGCCGGATCGTCCTCTACCACGGTGACGACGGTGGTCGGATCCACGAACCGAGTCAGATCGTCCACGTGTCCGTCAGTGTCGTCACCCACGATCCCGTCGCCCAGCCACTGAATGTGGGATACGCCGAGGTAGCGGCGGAGGTAGTCCTCGATGGTCCCTCGGTCGAGGTGAGGGTTGCGGTTGGGGTTGAGCAGACATGCTTCGGTGGTGAGCAGGGTCCCCTTGCCGTTGACGTCGATCGACCCACCCTCCATCACGATTCCCGGGTGGAACACGGGAAGGCCGAGCTCCCTGGCGACCCGGGTGGGAATGACGTCATCGAGGTCGTAGGGCGGGTACTTACCGCCCCAGGCGTTGAAGTCCCAGTCTACGACCGCTTCCTCGCTGGCGGTGCCCTGTCGCCGCTGCAGAAAGATGGGCCCGTGGTCCCGGCACCATGCGTCGTTGGTGGGGTTGTAATGGAAGAAGACGTTGCCGCTGTCGGCTCCCTCATCTGACAACAGCCGGCGGACATCCAGCTCCATGTCCGGCCCGGCCACGTTGATGTGCACCTCTTCCTGGTCGGCGAGGTGGCGCACCATGCGGGCGAAGATCCCCGGCACCGGGCCGAACTTCCCCGGCCATGAGGCCGCCTTGTGCGGCCAGCTGAGCCAGGTGCCGCGGTGGGGCTCCCACTCCGCGGGCATTCGGTAGCCGAGGTCGGCAGGGGTGGTCAATCCAGAAAGCGCTTGGTGATGTCCGCGTACGCGTCGATCCGCCGGTCGCGCAGGAAGGGCCAGTGGGTGCGGCTCGCATCCACCTTGCCCAGATCGAGGGTGGCGGTGAGGACCTCCTCACCGGTACCGCCTTGGGTGATGATGCGCCCGCCGGGATCGGATACGAAGCTGCCGCCCCAGAACTCCAGACCGCCGGTCGGGCCGTCTTCATGGCCGACACGGTTGACGGCGCATACGAAGACCCCGTTGGCTATGGCGTGGCTCCGCTGGATGGTTTCCCACGCGGCCTGCTGTTGCGCTCCGTGCTCCTCCTTCTCGGCCGGGAGCCACCCGATCGCCGTGGGATAGAAGAGGATTTGTGCGCCGCCCAGGGCGGTCAGCCGGGCAGCCTCGGGATACCACTGATCCCAGCAGATCAGCACACCGATACGGCCGAAGCGGGTATCCCAGGAGCGAAAGCCCAGATCTCCAGGGGTAAAGTAGAACTTTTCGTAGTATTGCGGGTCGTCGGGGATGTGCATCTTCCGGTACTTGCCGAGGACCCGGCCGTCAGCATCGATGATGGCCGCGGTATTGTGATAGAGCCCTTCGGCGCGCTTCTCGAACAGCGAGGCGATAATGACGACACCGAGCTCGGCGGCAACCTTGCCCAGCTCCGCAGTTGACGGACCCGGTATCGGCTCTGCCAGGGAGAAAAACTGGTGGTCCTCGGTCTGGCAGAAATATCGGCTGCGAAAGAGCTCCTGGAGGCAAATGATCTGGGCCCCGCGATCAGCGGCCTCTCGGACACCCCTCACGGCCTTTGCCATGTTCGCCACCGGGTTGGGAGTACAGCTCATCTGTACCAGCCCGAGGGTCACGCTGTTGGGAGCGGTCGACGTGGTCATGCGGGGATAATAATCGCTCCGCCCGGAGAGTCACGCAGGTGACCTGCGTCACCGGGTATTCCGAGCGGTGAGACAATCTTGTAGCCGATGTCGGGGCCGCATGGCCCCCAAAAAAACCACGAAAGGAACCACAATCATATGAGCGGCGGTCGGTGCGGCTTCGCGTCAGTGAGTATTCTCTTCTTCTCAATCGTAGTTGCGTGTGGCGGCGAGCGGGAGGCGAGAACGCCAGCAGGAGGATCGCGGGATACCCTGTCCGGCCATCCGGACACTGCCGCGTCCAGCGTGGCGGCTGGGTCGGACACCTCGACCACCTCGAAGACGCCACCCCAGAAGGCCCCGGCGCCACGCAAGCCTCCCGTGGCTGCCCAGCCTAAGCCCGCGGCGCCAAAGACCGGGCCGTCGACCATGCATGCGCCCGATACCCACACGGCGGCAGCGCCGGCGGAGACCGCTCCAACGGCTGCCGCGCCGGCGGAAGCCAGTGCCCCTCTGCGCGACGCATACCATCAGGCTCCGCTCGATACGGTGACACAGCAGGTGTACGAGGGATGGAAGCAGTTCAATTTGAACTGCGCCCGGTGCCATGGCGAAGATGTGCAGGGCACAACGATCGCACCCCACCTGATCGTATCGCTCCGGCCCGACGGCTCGATCCCGACCAAAGAACTCTTTATGCAGACCGTCTGTGCCGGCCGCCCCGAGAAGGGCATGCCCGCGTGGTGCACGCTGGGACTGGAAATGGGCAAGATCGAGTCGATCTACTCCTACGTGAAGGGTCGCAGTGAAGGCAAGCTTCACCAGGGTAGGCCCGCACTCCGGCAATAGGTACCGTGAAGGAACCCCCAGTATGGTAGGTATCGAGGTGCGCAGGACCGATCGCCCTTTGCTCTCCTGCTAGTGCTGGGTGGAGGCAGCCAACCTGCTGATCTCGCTGGGCGCAAAGGGACCGATCAAGACTTACCAGGCGTGTAAGAACCGCGCTCGACGTCCTCCAGCACATCCGGGCGACTGGGCTGCCAACCCAACGTCTTCTCTGCCCGCCGCCCTGAGGCTTGCTGATCGAGCACCAGGGCGTCGGCGTATGCCCCCAACTTCTCTCGCGCTTCCTCCAGCGGCCATGCCGTGGTGCGCCCGCCCGCCCCCGCGCCGCGGCTCGCCGCGGCGGCGACGTCGCGAACCGGATGCGAGGGCCCGGACACGCCCAGCAGCAGTGATCCTGCCGGCGCTCGCTCCAGCGCCAGAAGGTAGAGGTCGGCCAGGTCGTCCACGTGCACGAACGGCCAGCGGTTCTGGCCGGTTCCGACGTAACGTGCGGCGCCTTCCTTCCGTGCGGAATCGACGAACCCCGCCGGAATTCCACCACCCCGACCGTAGACGATGGCCGGACGGATGACGGTGGTTCGAATGCCGCGCTTGGCGCCCTGCAACACCCGGTCCTCCACCGCTTGACGCCACTGAACCAGCGCCGCTGGTTTCGGTGGCGTCGTCTCGTCCACCACGACGTCGCCGGTATTGCCGTGGGACCAGATCCCGCTGGTGTACACGAACGGCTTGTTGCTGCCGGCCAGAGCATCCAGAATGGCGTCGATAGCGGGGCCATCCACCGCGGGATCGTAAGTGGTGGCGAGGCTGACTACGCCCTCTGCGGAACGCGCGGCGGAACCGACGCTCTTGGGATCGGAAAAATCGCCGCGTATGGGCCGGACGCCTGCCGCGGTTAGCCGGTCGGCGGCGGTATCGCTTCGGGCGAGCCCGCTGAGCTTGTGGCCTGCGGCGCGTAGCCGATCGGCCACGGCTGCGCCGATGTATCCCGTAGCGCCGGTGAGAAAGACCTGCATATTCGATGCTCCCTGGTAAAGACCGACATCTTACCGTCTAGTCCTAGAATAGGTTGGTTGGGACCTTCGCGCGAGGTCGTCGGTACCTGATCCACAGGGCACAACTGAAAAACCAGAGCCCCTCGATTCCGAGGGGCTCTGTGTTCTTCATCCGGCGCCGCAAAAGGCTGAGGCTATTGCTTCATCCAGGTGGGCCGGAGATCGCGAGTCACGCGGTTGATCAACTCACCGACCATCTCGCCGTACGCCTCTTCCTTATCCCGCATGGCGATCGACGGCAGCGCGCCGTTGAGGGCAAGCCGGCCCACGGTCCCATTAGCCGCAGAGCTCGAACGCCACAGAGTTCCGCCGCTCTTGGTCGACAACAGCCGAACCGTAAGCTCGGCCGACACCGCCGCCCGGACATTCATGCCGGACACACCCAGCTTGCCACTCGGCTTGACGTTGGAAACCTTGAGATGTCCCACGAAGACGGCCGGAACATTCTTCTCACGGCCCAGCGCTAGCGCCATGGCAGCGGCGTCGGCGTCGGCCGAGAAGGTCTTGAGCGAGGCATCGGTGCCCTCGAGCTCCAGTAGCTCGACACCAGTCTGACTGGCGAGCAGTGCCTCGGCGAACCGCTGGGTGGCGAGCGAGCTCATGGCACTGTTCGACTGCTCAGTGGAGAACGTGACGACGGCGATGCGGCCGTAGGGGGCGAGATCGAGGCGCGCAGGAACCGCCGCATACTTGGAGGAACAGGCTGACAGCGCAAGCGCGCCGCAAAGCGCGAGGCCGTATTGCGTCCGGACATGCCGGATGAGGCGGTTCGTGAACATGATGGCACCTGGTGAACGGGAACCCGCTCACGAGGCAAGAGGCAGGCCAGCTGGACTCAGAGAAGACTGGGGGCGTGGGAGTGAGTGCTGTCGTTTGCAGTCATGTCGGTGCTCCGACTGCCGACTACCGACATTTCTATTGCTGCGCGGCCCAGGTGAGCCGGCCAGCGGAACGTGACCGAGTCGCCCTGCCGAGTGCGGTCCAGGCCTCGCTCCGACTTGGCCACCGTTTCGATGGGGAAGGTCCAGATCTCGGACTTAGGCTCAGCCCGCAGGTCCAGCGGGGCAAAAAGCGAGAGCTCGGGTGCAAAGAGATCCTCCGGCGGCCCGATCGACCCATCCCACTGGTAGCCGACCCGCACCGATCCGTCGGCTGCGAACTCGAATCTCTTCTCCAGGGTCGGGTCGCCTGCCTGTCCGGAAAACCTGCACCTGATCTCGACCCTGTCGTGCTGGCGCTCGATGGTGAAGCTGCCGGGGCTTTGGCTCCATGAGCGGGTGGGCCAGTAGTCGCCGCCGACATACTGCTCGAGCGTCAGGCTGGCCGGCAGTACTCGGTCGACGAAGAGCGCCCGGGGATCGGTATCGATGGGTGGGCGATGCACCAGGCCGGGGCCTTCCTCGAGATCGTCGTGGTAAGCCTCCCGCCGCCGGGTGAGCGTGTTCGCATAGTTCAGCCCGGTGGCGAAGATCGTGTACTCCTCCAACGCACCTCCCCGGCGGGGACTCAGCAGTGCCGAGAACTGGTCTGAATGGACCCAGATCTCGTCGTGTCCGTCGCCATCGAGATCCAACACCTCGACGGCGAGGCCCTCGCCGCGCCGGAGCTCCGCTTCCGCCAGGGCGAGGTTGCTCCAGATCGCCTCGCGCAGGTGGGGCAGGTACAGACCTCCGAAGACGCCATGCCAGTAGGCATCGTTGCACTGAGCCCGGCCAACGGCCCAGCGCGCCACCGGCGGATCACCCCGGCGCCGGCAGAGCAGGGAAAGCGCCATCATCTTCTTGTGCATCCGATTGGATTCGGAGTATTTCACCAGGAAGTTGCGCCAGTGGGAGCCTCGGATCAGCGCGCCGTCCGGGCTCGCCAGCCTTTCCTCGCCGAGATCGCGCTCCAGCCGGATCAGGCGTAACGCCGCTTGGGGCGGCAATGACCAGGCCTCCATCTCCCGGTAGGAGGCGGTCGGAAGGTAGGCAATGCCCCCGCTGGGCACATTGTCGAGCGCGTCGCTCAAGGTGCTGAGCTGGACTTCACCCCCCTCCACCAGTCCGTTGATCGTGCCGGTGAAGCGATCCAGCCAACCACGCTCGTAGACCCACTCCCTGGTGCCCGGCCACCCGCCGAACTTCTCCCCGTCATCGGCCAGAACCGCCAGGCGGTGGCCCGCGCCCCGCAGCTCCCGCAGGTAGGACGCGGTCTCCTCGGGGGGCCGGAAGGGTATCAGGTACCGGAGACGTTCATGGATCGGAAAGAGGGCGACCCGCTTTCCGTCGCTCTCGGTCCAGTACGGGGTGTGCAGCCGCTCGCTGCTGAATCCCGACACCAGGAAATGCCGGTCGTCCACCAGGGCATACCGCACGCCCGCATCCGACAGGTCAGCCGCAAGCTCGGGCTCCCATACTCGTTCGGTAAGCCACAGCCCTCGAGCTTCCACCCCGAAGCGCCTGCGCACGGCGTCCCGCATCCACTGGATCTGCTCGACCCGGTCAACCCGGGGAAGAGAAGCGAGCACCGGCTCGTAGAATCCGGCGAGCAGAAGCTCGACCTTCCGGTCCGACACCAGCTTCCCCAGGAGATCCAGGTAGCTGGTATCGTGCTGCTCCAGCCACTCCAGGAGCGGTCCGGAGAGATGGAGGACCAGGGGAAGGAACCCCCGCTCGGAAAGCCGCTCCAGAATGGGCCGGTACACATCGCGGACGTGTTGCTCGAAGACGTGGTCGAAGTTGCCGACCGGTTGATGCAGGTGAAGACCGAAGACGAGTCGAATCGAAGCCATGCGCTAGCCGACGACGAGTGATCGAGATCCCCCGAGTGCGGCGGTCACCGCGGGCAGGATGTTGGGGAAGAGCTGATCGCGACGGTACATCTCCTCGGCCAGCCGTTGGGCCGGTTCAAGGCCTTCTTCGCGACCGGGTCCGAGCGCCGCGATCAGCTTCTCGGCATCCGCGCAGTGCTCGTTGAATCGCTTCTCGGCGTAGTCGGCCGCTGCACCGGTCGAGATGATGAACTGCCAGTCGGAAGACTGGGCCAGCAGAAGCTCCCGAGCTGCCTGGGCCAGCACCGGGCGGGCGGCCGGCGATGCCAGCGCGGCGGGCGCCGAATCCCAGAAGGACTGCTCCAGCGGCCAGAGCCGCTCCCAGGTCCACGCGGTCTGGTCGCTGAGCCACATGCTGCTATCGCCGT